>NZ_LKKV01000035.1:0-393 GCF_001902585.1 Streptobacillus notomytis
GGTTTATTGTGTGCGTGATTGACAAAGACACGTTCCTTTCTGGCAGGACTAACCATACTGAAATCGTTGGCTAATTATGATTACGAGAAGAATACGTTCTGGCTGGCGTTTAGGTCATCGTGGTGAATGGCGGGCAACGTTTATATGGTGTCCCCTGCAGGAATCGAACCTGCAACTAGCCCTTAGGAGGGGCTCGTTATATCCATTTAACTAAGGGGACAAGGCGGCACGAGTATAGCGTTTTTTGCCCGCCTGAGTAAGAGCCATACCGTCTGACTGCTTAAACCCTCGCCACTCAGGGCGCTTTTTTTATGCCCGGTCGGCCTTTTTCCCTTTCTCCGCCGCCTGGGCGCGGGCTTCCGCTTTTCGCTTGCTGCTCATATCGGTACGGAT
>NZ_LKKV01000036.1:0-228 GCF_001902585.1 Streptobacillus notomytis
ATATTAATGAAGGTGGCAAAATTTGGGACAAAAATAGCACAGGCGATAAAGAGCACCGCAAACACCACCAGCATGCCGTACTGATCCCAGATACGCCCGAAGCTGAATGACGACTTAGGTGCGCCAGACCCCGATGTAGAAACAGAAGACATCATACTCTCCTTACTCAGGCAACTGCCTGGCTGACTTTAGGCATCGCAAGGCTCAGTGCCTGACGCTCATCTGCCT
>NZ_LKKV01000037.1:0-216 GCF_001902585.1 Streptobacillus notomytis
ATCAGCACCGGCGACATCCTGGCGGCCACCTTCATCACCGGCGGCAAGACCTATACCGGCTTCCGCTTCGAGCGCGCGGGCAAGCCGGCGGAATATTTCGACATCACCGGGCGCCCGCTGAAGAAGAGCTTCATCCGCATGCCGGTGGCCTATAGCCGGATCAGCTCGACCTTTGGCGCACGCAAGCACCCGGTACTGGGCACGATGCGCATGCAC
>NZ_LKKV01000038.1:0-311 GCF_001902585.1 Streptobacillus notomytis
ATAAAATATACATTATTAGAACCATTAAACATATATACATTTATAAAATTAAATAATATAATTACAGTTTTAATTATAGCTACAAAAATAAATTGGAAGCAAGGTGAAAAAAAATATGAAAGCTCAGGGTCATAGTAACATAAAAGTTGAAAATTTAACGAAAGAATATACAATATATAAAAGAAAAGGTTTGTTTAGTAGAGAAAAGAAAATAATTCGAGTTGTATCTAATCTTAATTTTGAAATTAATGAAGGGGAAAGGTTAGGATTTTTAGGACCTAATGGAAGTGGAAAATCAACTACTATTAAAA
>NZ_LKKV01000039.1:0-226 GCF_001902585.1 Streptobacillus notomytis
AATTGGTATATCTCTTGATGGAACTAAGGATATACATGATATCTTCAGAATAGATATACGACAAAAAGGTACATTTGATTCTATACTTAATAATATAAATAAATTAAGGGAAAGAAATATTGATTTCAATATTTTATGTGTTGTAAATTCAGAAGTTTCAAAAAATGCTAAAAAAATATATGAATTTTTTAGAGAGCAAAAATTTGAATTTTTACAATTTATTCCT
>NZ_LKKV01000040.1:0-318 GCF_001902585.1 Streptobacillus notomytis
GAGATGGTGGCCGAGATCCGGCCCGAGCCCTACGACCCGCAGTGGAAGGGCGGCTATTTCTGCCCATGCCACAAGTCGCGCTTCGACATGTCCGGTCGCGTCTTCGATGGCGTGCCGGCACCGATCAATCTGCTGGTGCCCCCACACCACTATGTCGATGACAACACGCTGGTGATCGGCGTCGATCCGGACGCAGCCGGCAAGCCGGCCAACAGCACGGGGGCTGCCTGATGAGCAATATCCTGGTTCGCACCGCCAACGGCGTGTTCGAGTGGGTCAACGAACGCGCGCCCGGCCTGATGCCGGTGTATCGCAAGC
>NZ_LKKV01000041.1:0-334 GCF_001902585.1 Streptobacillus notomytis
GACATCAGCGGCAGATTTTCACGCACCTGTTGCAGAATATTGGCGTCAGCGCCTTTCAGCGTCGCCACGCGGCTGCGCAGGCTGGCGGTAAAATCGAGTTCGCCGCGCATCGCCCGTTCGGTTACCTCCGCCACCCTCTCGCCCGTTCCGGCCAGTTTGGCAATTTCATCAATACATTCAATCTGGATGGCGGTGGAATCCATGTCCATCACCAGCAAACCCGGCGTGCGCAGGGGGGGGATTTTCCCCAGCGGTGCGACATCCAGTTGCGCTTCATGGGCCAGGCGCGTAGCCCGCGCAGTGAGTGAACCTGCCAGACGAATCACCTGATAAT
>NZ_LKKV01000042.1:0-215 GCF_001902585.1 Streptobacillus notomytis
GTAATCTTGTTGGAAAAGTTGTAGTGGAATTGGAAGAATTTGTAGCTCTTAGGAATGCAAAAAGTGCTGATGAAGCTAAGCTGTTTATATCTGCAAGAACAAGTACCGTAAGGCTTCTGTACGAACGGTTTTCTGCTGATGTAAAGAGAACTTGTATCTTGATTGCTACTACAAATGATGCGACTTTTTTAGGAGATTTTTCCGGAGAAAGACGG
>NZ_LKKV01000043.1:0-216 GCF_001902585.1 Streptobacillus notomytis
ACAAAAAGATTTGGTTGTCGAAGGGTCGGCTAATAAGGGTAAAGTTACATATACTTATATTAATTTAGCTGGAAATAAGATTACTTTAAAAAATCAATCTATAAGTAGAAGTAATTTTTCTGATAATGAAAAAAGATTAAAAGGAGAAGTAATATTTGATAATTCAGTATACTACTTATCTAGAATAAATGACACTATTTTATCGCTTTAACATTT
>NZ_LKKV01000044.1:0-287 GCF_001902585.1 Streptobacillus notomytis
ATCTGGCTTTAGTGGAAGGAAATCGCCCTTTCCACAGGAACAAATCAAGAAATGGGATACCAGTAGGCTTGAGAATTTCCAGCGCACAATTGACGCGCTCTGCCGCCTCCCCCGGAGACATGCCGCACTCTTCAACCAGAGAAACAGGCCATTTCTCAGCAATAAACTTGCGCTTACCTTCAATCTGTCGGGAGAAGTCAGCTTTAACCCGTTTAACCGGCCCGAGTCGGTTCTCCAGATAATCGAGATACTCCATTGTCTGCGGATGCTCATGCCCGGTGTCTGCA
>NZ_LKKV01000045.1:0-15937 GCF_001902585.1 Streptobacillus notomytis
TCATATTTCCTGTTACATTATCTAATGATTTAATAGTTACTATAGTTTCATTAAAATCTTTCTTTTTAAGTATTAGATCTCCCTCTAACACTCCATTTTGCAAGTTAACTTTCAAAGGAGCTATTTCTTTTGTTTTATCACTTATGTCTATAAAAGTATAATCTTCAACACTCATATTTCCTTTGATTTTATTATTATTGTCTATTCTACCCTTTAAAGTATTAATATATAAATCTGTTTTTGATTCTATATGTCCAAAATTTTCAAAATTCATATTTAATCCAACTATAAGATGTGAATCTGCTTCTTTAATTACTCCAGTTTTGGTATTTAAAAATATAGTTTTTTTATCATAATCAATATCAGCATCTGTATTTTGGATATATAGGTTACCTTTAATTTCTCCAGAATTTACTATTTTTGAAGATGAAGAATTATTTACATCAACAAATAAGCCTGATTCTATTTTCCCTTCATTTTTTAAATTCACATCTCCTGTAGTAACCATTCTAATATTTTTTATCAAACCCGTTTTTCTATTTATTAAACTTCCACCTTCTTCTGAAACAAAACTTAACGAATCTATTATTCCTGCATTATCTAAAACTCCCAAATTCTTAGCATTTAATTCAACCCCACCTTTTAATGATGAATTTTCTGCATTTTTATAATACACGTAAGTTGAATTTAGACCTAAGACTGTCACATCATCTGATGAAGTTGTTATACTCTTATTATTTATTACATAAACTAAATTTTTATACTCAACTGATTCTGAAATTTGACCTTCTTTATGAGTTTCTTTATTCCCCAAAATTATTTCTTTTGAACTAGAAATATTTGCATTATTTTCAACTCTAAGGCTCTTTGCCTTCTAATTTGAATTTACAATAACATCATTTGATGATATATCTTTATTAAATACAATTTTTCCATTTTTATCATCTTTTACTTTAAATTTATTTTTATTTTTTTCTATTCCATCTTCATCATATATAGTTTGTTTTTCAATTTCATTTATTTTTTTTATATTTTCTTCTATAATCTCATCTACAATTTTCTCTGTGTTAGAAATAGAAATAATTTAAAATGATGCTAAAAATGTAACCAAGAATAAACTTTTTCTCATATACATTTTTTCTCCTTTTTATTTTGTTGATTTTTTATCAATATAATAACAGTATACCCCTCCCCACTGTTTTGTCAACATCAAAAACATTTTCAAAATAAGATTTAAGTATTTTAAATTAATAAAAAACCAAAGACAAATAAAAGTCTTTGGTTTAATTTATACTTTTAATTTTCAAACTTATATATTTCAGGTTTATATACTTTAAGTACTTTTGTGTATATAATATGTGAAATTAATCCTATTCCAAATGGTACTACAAGATAAGCTACTAACACATATATCAATGCTTTTACTCCAGTTATTCCACTTGCAGAATATTCACTCATAGCTTTAATAGGTCCAACAAGTCCTACAAATCCAAATCCTGAACTCACCTTATCTCCACTAATACCTAGTATTCTTACAACTAAACCTGCTATAGAAGAAGTTGTCAAAATAGGTAAAAGCATTATGGGGTTTTTAACAATGTTAGGCATCATCATCTTCATTCCACCCATACCAACTGCTATAGTAACCCCAGCTTTATTCACTGCCCAAGAACCTATAACTAATACAGCTGCTGTTGATGATACTCCAATATTTGCAGAACCACTTGCAAGCCCTGATAATCCTATAGCTATTCCTATGGCTACTGTAGAAATAGGTGATACTATTAGTATAGAAAATGACATAGCAATTAAAATACACATTAATATAGGTTGTAAAGTAGTAAATGAATTAATACCATATCCTATAGTTGTTGAAATATTTTGTACATAAGGTAATATTAAAAGACCTAAAAATCCTACACCTACTCCAACTATTATTGGTTGTAAAACTATAGTTAGCGATCCTAATTTTTCTCCTAAAAGCATCGTAACATAAGCAGCTATACCTGCAATTAACATAACATTAATTAGATCTCCTAACCCTATTTTTAAAACTCCATCTACTCTCGTTAAAGCCCCTGATGCTATCCATGTAGATGACATCATTACAGCAGATTTCATAGGATTAAATCCAAATTGTAACCCTACTAAAAATCCTATCATAGGAGCTACTAACCATTGTATATCAACACAAATTTGTTTTAAAACTCCAAAAACAGGATGAAATTGTGCTAAATAACCAAATAATCCTCCTAATACTGCATTAGGTATTAATCCAACTACTATACCTATAGCAGTACCATTTAATACTTTCATTACAAATTGTTTTATTGTCATATTTTTCATATATCTTACCCTCCAATTAAAACGCTTTCTCTTCCATGTATTAAAATAGTTATTAAATCACAAAAACTTGTATCTAAACCATATTCTTTTCCTTTTTTAGACACATACCCATTTAAATAATCTATTTCTGTTAATCTTCTTTTTTGAATTAAATCCTGATGCATAGATGGGTAATGTCTTACTCCTTGAAACTCTTCTGTTGTAAACCAACAAACTAAATTAGTAATTTCTTCAACATTTAATATAGTTCCTTCTTTTTCAGCAACAGCAGCAAATTCTTTTACAATTTTACCTAATAATTCTCTTGATTTTTCAATTTCACCTAATTCTAACATATTACAGTCAAGTAAAGCACAACATGCATTCATAGTTCCATTAATACATGCCTTTCTCCATATAGAAAACAGGATATCTTCAGAATATACTGTAGGTAATCCTGAATTATTAATACATTCTACAACTTTAATTGCATTTTCTTTACCAGCTTCTGAAATGTTTTGAATTTCTGTTTTACCATAATTAGTTACTTCAAACATTCCAGCACCTTTCATACCAGCAGTTAAAACTGTAACTCCCATTAAAATTTGTTCAGGTTTAACAAATTCTTTTAAAGTATCTATATGTCCTAAACCATTTAATAAACATAATACACTTGTTTTTTCAGAAATTAAATGTCTAATATCATTTAACATCTCTTTTAATTGCATAGATTTAGTAAATACTATTATTAAATCTGCTGTTTCATTATATTGTGATGGCAAGTATGCCTCTGCTTTAATATTTTCTTCTACTCCAATATTTTTAAAGTTAATTCCATTTTTATTAATAGAATCAACATTTTCTTGCCATAAATCTAAAAAAATTACTTCATTTCCTGATTTTTTTAACATAGATCCATAAGTTGCACCCATAGCTCCAGTTCCTGCAATAATTACTTTCATAATTCAATTATGTGATAAAATTCACATCTCTCCTTTCAATTTTCATATTATTTGTAATTATATCATTAAAAAAAAGTATGTTGCAACAAAAAACTGAAACTTAAAATGAATAATTATTATACAATAACTTTTTGTTAAATCCTTCTAACTTTTTCATTATTTCTATATACTTTACAACATATTCTAATTTTAAATTTCCTATTTCTTTATGTAATTCTTTTTTAAATATTATAGCCTGTTTATAAACTCTAATATATGATAATCTATCAAGATTTAATTCTGGATATTTTTTTTGGATCTATTTCTATATCATACTATATATTGAAATAACGTTTTTTAGTTATAGTTGAAATAGGTAATATTATACAATCATTATCACTAGTTCTACCTATGACTAAAACTGGTCTTTTTTTAAATCCTTTTTTTCTCTTCAATATATCAAAATAAGGAAAAAGTGTAATAAATATTTTACCTATCATTCTCATCACCACTCCCTTATTATATATTTTACATTAACATTATACCTAATAAATTAAAAAATATAAATTGTTTTTTAGATATATTTTACTTTATTGTGTAGAGTATAAAAAAACATGTACAAATTTTGTACATGTTTTCTATTTATCTATTTTTTATCATAGGGAAAATCATCTGGATCTAAACTAAATCTAACTCCCTCATCCATCATATCTATACATTTTAAATCTTCATCATTTAAAATGAAATTTTGTGAATTAAAATTTTCTACTATTCTTGAAGGTGTTTCTGATTTAGGAATAGCATAAATTCCTCTTTGTATATGCCAGTTTAATATTACTTGAGATGAAGTAACATTATATTTTCTTGCAATATTTATCAATACTTCATCATCTAAATATTTAGCCTTTGCTATAGGCATCCATGCTTCTACTTGTATCCCTTCTTTTTTTAAATATGATCTAAGTTCAGGTTGAGAAAATTTAGGATGTAATTCTACTTGATTAAAAAATGGTTTAATAGAACAATGCTGTTTTAATTTTTCTAAGTGTTCTATTTTAAAATTACATACCCCTATTTCTTTTACAGCACCTTCATTTTTTAATCTTTCCATCGCCTTATATGATTCTATAAATTTCTCTGGGTGAGGCCAGTGTGCTAATAAAATATCTATTTTACCATCAAGTAGCTTATGACTATTTTCAAAAGATCTTAAAGTGTCATCATAACTCATATCACTTGGCCAAACTTTAGTAGTAATTACTAACTCATTTTTTAATTTACAAGTTTTTAAGAAATTTCCTATAAAAGCTTCATTCCTATAATACGTTGCTGTATCTATCAATCTATAACCAACATCTATTGCAGTTTGAAGTGCAACTTTAATTTTTTCTTCATCCGTAATCTTATATACACCAAATCCTAATTTACCTATATTCATTATTTCCCCCTTTTATTTACATATAGCTAAAGAACCCATAGGATCCCATGGTTTAAGTACTATAGGATCATTATTTAATTTAGATTGTAATTCTTGTGATAAATATTTTTTATTAATTACTATTTGGTATGTATATTTATCCATCCATTCATCACTCATTACAAAGTATCCTTTTTCTCCATTTGCTTCTCCCCAGCTATTTTCAACCTTCCATCTAGTTGATTTACCATCAATAATATTTACTCCTGATAAAACCATAGCATGCGTCATTAAACTTTCACAATAATCAAGATTTGATGATTTGCTTTGCTCAAACTTAATTCCAAAACTTTTTTCAAATTCAAATAAATTTAAGTCCATTATCCCTAAAGTTCTTTGTGAATTTTGTCCAACATCACAACCAAACCATACAGTTTCTCCATCGCTAATTTGTCTTATAGCCAATTTTTTAAATTCATCCATAGGTAAATTTAAATATCTAACAGGTTTTCCATCTATTACATTACCTAAATATTCTACAGTAAACATTTCATAAAATGGTTTATCTTTAGTAGGTGCATTTATTATACTTACATATTCATTTAAATCAACATTGATGTATTTGTTATAAAAATCTTGTGGGTTAATGTTTAAATCTCTATGGAATTTTTTATTTTTATCATAGTATTCAAAGTTAAATGCTTTAGGGGGCACACCTAACATAACACATAAGAATGAATATATCTCTTCCATCATAGTTTCTTTTAAATCATACAATTCTTTTTCATCTAAATCACTATTTCTTAATATTTCAGCATTAAGTCTTAACTTCTTATTTAAAAGTGTATTAAGCATAGCAGAATTTGAAGAATGATATACTTCTGGCATAACACTTTTTGGTACTACTCCATATTTTTGTATTAAAGATACTACCATATCCCATTGTCCCCCATCTTGTTGAGGCACAGCTAATAAATGATGTACTAATCTTGAATCTATATCTTCTTTATGTGTTTTAATTATTGCATCTAAGAAAAAATTAGATTTTTCTAATTTATCCCAGAAGAAAGTATATGTTTGTGATAATTCAAAATTTTCTAAATTGTATTCTTTATTCATCTTATGTCTTAACGTATTAAGTGCAGCAAATATCCAACATCTTCCACTTGATTTTTGATTTGATACTTTTCCTGTTTCAATATTTTCAGAAAATACATGTATAGTTTCAGAAAATACATCATTATTAATTACTGCATCACTAATTCCCATTCTAAGAGTTGCATTTTGCAATACTCTAAAATTTCTTTCGTTAAATTTTTGTTCCATTTTTTCAAGATTCATAAAAAATCCCTTCTTTCTAATCCATATATTTTATTTTTTCTTTAACTTTATCTAGTGTGATATGTGTTTCACTCTCAAATTCTTTTTCAAGAATTTTAATTTTATCATCATCTAACCCTAAATACATAGCAAATGATTTCAATTGTAATCTCATATGTCCCTTTTGTATACCAACAGTAACCAAAGCTCTAAGTGCAGCAAAATTTTGTGCAAGTCCTACACATGCAGTAATTTCTGCAAGTTCTTTGGCATTTGGATTTCCAAGTATTTCAAGAGATATTTTACTTGTAGGATGCACCCCAACAGAACCACCAAAACTTGCAATAGCTAAAGGTAGTTCTATAACCCCATGCAATATTCCATTTGTATAATTCCAACTAGTTAAACTCTTATACTTACCATCTCTTGATGCATAAGCATGTCCTCCTGCTTCTATTGCCCTCCAATCATTACCTGTTGCAAGGGCAATGGCATCTATACCATTAAATATCCCCTTATTATTAGTTACAGCCCTATATGTATCTACATTTGCAAATTCTATTGCTTTTTCTATTCTTTTTCCTAAACTTTCTTCTACTTCTATAAAACATTCAGCTTTAACCAAGCTAGATGTAGAATAATTAGATATTATACTCATAAGTTTAGTTCCTGAACAAACCTCAAGTATTACAGGAGCTATACTTTCAAGCATAGTATTTACAGTATTTGCTCCCATAGCATCTACAGTATCTACATAAAGGTATATAATTAAAAAACTTTCCCTCCTTTCTATTTTAATATCTCTTGCTCCTCCACCTAAATTTACTATACTTTCTTGGGATTCATTAGCTATTTTTAATAGTTTATCTTTAATATTACTAATATCATCTTTAGCTTTTTCAAAATCTTCAACATCATATATAGCTATCTGACCAATAATTAACCTATCTATTATTTTTGCTTTAAATCCTCCACTTTTTTTAATCATCTTAGCCACGTTGCATGCAGCTGCTATTACTGAAGGTTCTTCTATAGCAAAAGGTATCACATATTCCTTACCATTAATTAAAAAATTAGTTGCTATACCAAGAGGTAGTCCATAAACACCTATTTGATTTTCTATAAACTTATCTGCCATTTCATCACTTAACACTGCAGAATTATTTAATAAATCAAATGTATACTCACTAATATTACCATTTTCTTTAAGTAAGCTTATCCTATCTTTCCTACTTTTCTTATAACTATCCTTCCACATAATTTCTCACTTCATACATTCTTCTATGGCTTGATATTCCTTTTAAATACACATCATCATCTATATTTCCTAAATATACATTTCCATTTTCATCTAAATTAATATCTTCAAAAAATATATCTTCATATTCTTTTACAGTGCATCTTTTTCTATTATTTAATTTTATTTCTATTTTTTCTTTAGATAAAACATTTCTATAACCATCAACTAAAGTAACAGAGAAAAATTCAGCAACAGCTCCAGAACCGTAACTAAACATACCTATTTTATCCCCAGCTTTAATATTTTCAGAATTAAGTATTAAAGATAACATAGATAAGTATAAAGAACCAGTATAAATATTTCCTATCCTCTTATTATACATAACACTTGCTTCAAACTCTTTTAATATCTTTTCATCATTTGTTATACTATTTAACCCTTTATATGCCATTTTAGCATACGGAACATGTAAACATATAGCCTTAAAATCTACATCATTTAAACGCATATACTCACTATATGATTTATCAAGCAATTCTAAATATTTTTCAACTGAAAACTTACCATCTACTAACGCATATTTAGAATAAGTCGGTCTCCAAAAATCCATGATATCCTCACTAAAAGCAACCTCATCATTATTAAATATAACTATTCTTGGATCACGAGATACTAACATTGCTATAGCACCTGCACCTTGTGTTACTTCTCCACTACTATTTTTACCGTATTTTGCTATATCTGCTGCTATTACAAGAACCTTAGAATTAGGACTTGTTGCAATATGTGCCTTAGCATAATCAAGTCCTGCTGTAGCTCCAAAACATGCTTGTTTTATTTCTATACATTTACAGTAATCATTAATGCCTAAATAGTTTTTAATATATATACTAGCAGCCTTAGATTCATCTACAGAAGATTCAGTTCCAAATATTACTAAATCTATATTTTTTTTATCTTCTTCTGTTAATATATCTCTTGCCGCTTTTATTGCAAGAGTAACTATATCTTGATTTTTAGATGTAAATGACATCTCAAGTTGACCTATACCTTTAACAAACTTATCAACCTCTACATTTCTTGCTATCGCTAAATCTTTAATATCTAAATATTTATCAGAAAATTCTAACCCTATTTTGTCTATTCCTATTTTCATAATCACCTTTCAATTAAAATCGAAATTCCTTGACCTCCTCCTATACAAAGAGTAGCTATTCCTCTTTTAAGATTTCTTCTTATTAATTCATGAACTAAAGTTACTACTATTCTTGCTCCACTTGCACCTATAGGGTGTCCAAGAGCTATAGCTCCTCCATTTACATTAACTTTATCTTCTGGAATATTTAACTCTTTATTAAATGCAAGTGAAACTGCACTAAATGCCTCATTTACTTCAAAAAGATCTATATCTTCAACAGTTAAATTAAATTTTTCAAGCAATTTTTTAGTAGAATATATTGGAGCAAGGCCCATAACACTCGGATCATTTCCAACTGTCGCAAATCCTTTAATATTTGCAAGTATTTCCATATTATTTTCCTTTGCGTATTCACTATTAGCTAAAATTAACATAGCTGCTCCATCATTAATTCCTGAAGAATTTCCAGCAGTTACTTTTCCATCTTCTTTAAATGCTGTTTTTAAACTAGATAATTTTTCTCTTTCTAAATTAAATCTTGGATATTCATCTACCATTCCATTATATATTTCTTCTTTAAAATATCCATTTTCTATAGCATTTTGTGCTTTTTTTTGTGAATTAAACGCAAAATCATCTAACTCTTCTCTACTAATACCGTAAATGTCTACTATATTCTCAGCAGTAAGCCCCATATGAGTATTTGAGAATGCATCTGTTAATCCATCTTTTAACATATTCTCACTACCAGTCATCTTCTCCACTCCACCAACTAATACCACATTGTTATTACCACTTACTATACTGCTATATCCCAGCTCAATTGCCTTCATACCTGAACCACAAACCATATTTACCAAAAATGCAGGAATGTAATTTTCAAGATTTCCTTTAATAGATATCTGTCTTGCAATATTTTGTCCCAAATTATTTGCTAAAACATTACCTAATATTACCTCATCTACTTTGATATCACTAGTAATACTTTTTAGTAAATCTGCTGAAAAATCAACTAACTTTACATCTTTATACATACCATTATACTTTGCTATTGCTGTTCTTTTAGCTCTAATTATTGATACCAAATCTCCTCCTAAATTTTTTCTATAATATTGATTATATCGTTTATTTAAAATTTTATCAACTAAAACAATTTTATATTACGTAAAAAAAACAGAAGCATATAACTACTTCTGTTCCTATTTTTTAATACTACATATGATGATGTTCCATATGATTTGCATATCCTTTGCTTGCTTTACCAACTTGGAAGTAATTTGAAATTTTTCCATTTATTTCAACAAATGCTTCTGTTCCTTTAATTCCTAAAATTACTGTTTTATCTTTATTTGCAAACATTTCTCCTGATGCACTCATAATTCTTTCTAATTCATATTCCATTCCATCTACTCTTATAAATGCATGGTCTCCTTTAATAACTACTAAAGCATGTGAATGAGCTTCTCCCTTAACACTATGGAAATTTATAACTATTTCTTCCATAACTTCTTGCATAGCTTTGAAATCTATAACCTTTCCATGCATTTCAAAGAAAGCATCTTGTCCTTTAATCCCTAAAATTACTGTTTTATCTTCATTTGCAAAAATCTCTCCTGATGCACTCACAATTCTTTTTAAAGTGATTTTTTCACCA
The DNA here is from genome assembly GCF_001902585.1 of Streptobacillus notomytis. NCBI lineage: Bacteria > Fusobacteriati > Fusobacteriota > Fusobacteriia > Fusobacteriales > Leptotrichiaceae > Streptobacillus > Streptobacillus notomytis. Next base: position 10,036 of record NZ_LKKV01000045.1, read on the forward strand.
TTCATACTAAATTTTGCCATATCTCCATTAATCATAACTGTTGCAGTTTCACCTTTAGAACCAACTAAATTTACTTTAACTTCTTCATTCATCATTTCTACAACTGCTTTTTCTTCTTTTACCATTTTATCTGTATTCATCATTGCATTTGAATTTGCAAATGTATTCATTGCAAATACCATAACTGATAATGCCATTAATTTTTTCATTTTAATCTCTCCTTTTTCTTGTATATCATAATTATACAATTTAATTATTATTTTTTCTCATATATATTCATTAATTTTGCCTTAGTTTTTACAAAAGGGGTTCAAAGAAAAAAATGTCCATATTATTTATTTTAATCTATCTAACAATTTTTTAGTTTCTTCTTCAAATCCTGGTTTTTCTAATAAAGCAAACATATTTCTTTTATATTCTTCAACCCCTGGTTGATCAAAAGGATTTATACATAACATATATCCACCTATAGCTACTGCTTTTTCAAAAAAATAAAACATATATCCTAAGTGATAAGGTGTTGCCTCAGGTATATTAATTACAAGATTAGGAACATTACCATCTACATGAGCAAGTATTACACCCTTAGCAGCTTGTTTATTAACATAATCTATTCCTTTTCCACTTAAATAGTTTAACCCGTCTAGATCTGAATCTTCTTTTTCTATTAATATATCAATTTCAGGTTTATCTATTAATAGTACTGTTTCAAACATAGTTCTTCTTGCTTCTTGTATAGATTGTCCTATAGAATGTAAATCTGTTGAAAAATCTGCACTAGTAGGGTAAATTCCTTTTCCATCTTTTCCTTCAGATTCAGCAAATAACTGTTTCCACCATTCTGCGATATAGTGTAGTCTTGGTTCATAGTTAGTTAAAATTTCCATATTTTTCCCTTTATTGTATAAAAGGCTTCTAGTTGCAGCATATATCATAGCATCATTTTCGTAATATTCTTTAGTAGAATAATCTACCATGGCATCATATGCACCTTGCATTAACTCATCTATATTAATACCTGCTACAGCTATAGGAAGTAATCCTACTGCTGTTAATACAGAAAATCTTCCCCCTACATTATCAGGTACTATGAAAGTTTCATATCCCTCATTAATTGAAAGATTTTTTAATGCTCCCTTAGATTTATCTGTAGTTGCATATATTCTTTTTGCAGCTTCTTCTTTACCATATTTTTCTTCAAGTTTTTTCTTAAATACTCTAAATGCTATAGCTGGTTCTGTTGTAGTTCCTGATTTAGAAATTACATTAACAGAAAAATCTCTATTTCCTACTAAATCAATTAAATGTTGTAAATATACTGGAGACATATTAGTCCCTGCAAAATATATTTCAGGTGTTTTTCTATCTTCTTTTCTCATGTTGTTATAGAAAGTATTAGATAAAAATTCTATAGCTGATTTTGCACCTAAATATGAACCTCCTATACCTATTACTATTAATACTTCTGAATCTTTTTGTATTTTTTCAGTTGCTTTTTTAATTCTAGAAAATTCTTCTTTATCATAATTTTTAGGAAGATCTAACCAACCTAAAAAGTTATTTCCTGCTCCACTTTTATCCATAAGTATTTTGTCTGCAAGTTCTACAAATGGTCTAATTTGCTCATATTCATGTTTACCAATAAATGGTTTAACATATGTAGTCTCTAATCTAAGTTTCATTTAATATATCTCACTTTCAATATTTATATATATGTAAGTATATACTAATTTTTAAATTCTTTCAAGATAGTACAAAGAATTGTAGTATAGGTTTATTTTTATTGACTATATATATGTGTGTGTATAATATAATACGAATAGAAAGGTGTGATACTATGTACAAAACAAAATTTAATATTATGTTCTACATTTTAAGTTTTATTCCTGTATACTTCTTATTTACTTTAGATAGTACAAATAGTTTTGGGAATATAATTAATAAAATGGTAGCTGTAGTTATGTTTTTATTAACACTTCGTATGCTTTACTTAGAAGTTCTGAAAATAAAAAATAAAATGAAATTCACAAAGGTTGGTTATGATTATTCATTTGCCTATGGTTTTTACTTTTTAGCAACTTTAGCTTTAATTTTAGGTGTATACTTTAAAAATTTAGATACTCTTAAGTTAGGAATGTTTTTACATGTATTTGGAAGTTCTCTTAGTTAATTTAGGAAATATTTATTATGATGATAAAATTTTAATTTTGGGTTATTCTATAGTAAATACAGAAAATATATCAAATGTTGAAATGGAAAATAAGTCTATCTTTATTAAGTATAAAAATGGATTAAATAGAAAGATTACTTTTCTTTCTAAGTTAGTTACACAAAATATTTATAATTTTTTAAAGACATCATAAAAAAGAGTTAATTTGTACTGACCCCAAAAAGTTAGACAAATTTAATTTGACATACTAATAAGGATTAACTTCTGTAATAAGCAGGAGTTAATTCTTTTTTTATTACTTAAAATAAAAACTACACCTCAGTTTATTGAGGTGTAGTATATTATCTAAAATTTCTTCTTACTAGTCTTTTAATTCCTAGAAATATAATATCTAAAAATGTCTTAGATTTAACCATTTTTGATTTATCTATGTAACTACTAACAACTTTTAATGTTTTCTTGTTATCCTTAGTAGAAAATGAAAATTTCCCATTTCTCTTTGTAAATATCACAAATCTAGTTATCCATTTCTTGAAAATAACCTGAGCTGCAATATATTCAACTTCTTCCCAAGGTATTTGAATATAGTCATTAATATTCCTATCGTTATAATATTCAAAAGATTTATTACCTACAAGAACTTTACCATAACTTGTTATTCCAGAAAAAGAGCTTGCACTTATAGTTAAATCAATTTTATTATTTAAGGATTCTATCATATTACATTATTCCAGCAACTCTTGCTAAAATACCAACTGCAAATAATACTACTATTATAGAAATTGGTGATACTTTTTTCTTAAGTAGCCAACAACATAATAAAGTTAATAATAATGCTGATATTCCAGGAATTAATGAATCTATATTTTGTTGTAATGTAGTAACTTTATCAACGTTTAATCCTGTTGCTCCAAGAGAACTGTATTGTTCTAAAGCTGCTTTTATTCCTTCTGTTCCACTAGGTAATGCTTCCCAGTTAATGTAGGCTCCTTCAGCTTGTTTAACAACTGATACTTTTGAAGTAAATGATATACTTACCCAACGTTGAGTTAATGCCCCTATTATGAACATACCTAATATAGAAGCACCTTGAGTGATTTTTCCAAGTAATCCACCTGATAAATCTTTAGTAATCTTAACTCCAACTTGATATCCAAATTCTTGTGTGTACCATAAGAATGCAAAACGCATAATATTCCATACAAAGAAGAATAATAATGGTCCTAATATGCTTCCAGCTAACGCAAGAGAAGCTCCTAATGCTCCAAGTATAGGTCTTGCTGTAAACCAGAATACTGGATCTCCAACTCCTGCTAAAGGTCCCATCATTCCTATTTTAACCCCTTGTATAGCTGCATCATCAACAGGTATTCCATTTGCTCTTTCTTCTTCTAAGGCTAATGTAACCCCCATAACTGGTGCTGAAACATAAGGGTGAGTATTATAAAACTCTAAATGACGTTCTAAAGCTGATATTTGATCTTCTTTTTTTGTATATAGTTTTTTAATTGCTGGTATAATAGAGTAAGCCCAACCTCCATTTTGCATACGTTCATAATTCCAAGAACCTTGAAGTAATTGATGACGCACAGCTACTTTAAAACGATCTTTTTTAGATAATGTTATTTTCTTTTCCATTTTAAATCCTCCAAATTCTAATAGTCATTTAATATATCATCCAATGGATCCCCTACAGAACCATTACTTGAAGATGCTGCACTTTCCTTTAATCCTAAATAAATTAAAGCTAAACTTACTCCTATAGCTCCAAGAGCAATCAATGTTAATTGACTTATAGCAGCTAAACAGAACCCTATTATAAAGAAAGGCCATACTTCTTTAGTTGACATCATATTAATAACCATAGCGTATCCAACAGCAGCTATCATTCCTCCACCAACTGCCATTCCACCAGATAACCATTCAGGCATACTTTGTAATATGTTAGTAACTACTGTTGATGGAATTATACATAATAATAATGCTGGTATTGCAATACGTAATCCTTGCATGAATAATGCAAAGAAATGTAGCATTTCTATAGTTTTAATTTTTCCTTTTTTAGCAGCTCCATCCATTAAGTGAACTATTGAAATTGATATTGTACGAGTTATCATAGTTAAGAATAATCCTGCTACTGATAAAGGTATAGCAAGTGCTATAGCTGAGTTTATTGATCTTGTTATATCTGATTCTCCACCATTTAATCCTAAAACCATTATTATAGCTGATGCTATTGAAGCAAGTGCTGCATCTGGTGCTATTGCTGCTCCAACATTTGACCAACCTAATGCTATCATTTGTAATGAACCACCAAGTATAATACCCTCAGTTAAATGTCCTGTAACAAGACCAATTAATGTACATGCAACTAGTGGTTGATGAAATTGGAATTGATCTAATATTCCCTCCATACCAGCTAAGAATGCAACTAAAACAACTAATAAAATTGTTAGTATTGACATATTTATTCCTCCTGAATTTTTCTAAAATTTTTCTTTAACTTTCTTTAAAATTTGTTCTATATTTTCTGGCGAATCAGCTGGAACTTTTCTAACATCCATTTTAACACCTAAACTTATTAATTTCTCGAAAGTTTCAACATCATTCATATCCATAGCTAAAGACGTTGTTACAGCTACTTTTCCTACAGAATGTGCCATAGAACCTATATTTAATTCTTCTATTTTCATACCTTTTTCAATAGCTTTTAAAACATCTTGAGGTGTTTCAAATAAAAGCATAGCTCTTGTATTTCCAAAACGAGGATCTTTATCAACTTCTACCATTTTATCAATAGGTACAGTATTAGCTTTAACCCCTGGAGGTGCTGCTTCTGTTATCATAGTCTTTCTTAATGCATCTTTTGATACTGAATCTGAAACAACTATAATCCTATCTGGTTTAGTTGATTTTGTCCATGAAGTAGCAACTTGACCATGTAATAATCTTGTATCAACTCTTGCTAATACATATGATATTTTACCATTACCTAAGTCTGTATTTAAGTTTGTCGCTTGTTTTCTAACCTTCTTAGGTTCAAGTTCCTCAGGCTTAACTTTAATCCCCTCTCTACCCTCAATTAAAATTTTTGATGCTAATTCATGTGCAGTAGATACATCATCTCTAACATCTATAGCTTCAGCTAATAATGGTAAATTAACTCCAGTTACTATAGCCCAATTAGGGTATTCTGTAACTAAAGAATTTGCCTGATTAAATGGTGTTCCTGACCATATATCAACTAAAACTAATACTTCATCTTGATTATCAAAAGATTTAGCAGCTTCTAAGATTTTATTTCTTAAATCTTCTGGTCCTTCATTTGGATAGATACCAACAGCAGCTAAATTCTCAACATCTCCAAGTATCATCTTACTTGTTTCAAGAATACCACTTGCTAAATTTCCATGACTTGCTATGATAATTCCTATCATAATAATCTCCTTTCAATTTATACATATTTATTCAAAATTTTTGAATCAAAAACATTGTTTTAACACATATTTCATTACCAATTATATTATATATTTTTACTAATAACAAGAAAAAACCTAAAAAAAATATGAAGTTTTTTAACTAAAATAAATTTTTATTAATAAATATACTAATAAAAGAAAAAAACTCTAAAATGAATTATTTCAATTTTAGAGTTCCTTTACACTATATGTAACATTTAAGTTTTAATCTATTTTAAATTCATATATTTATCCACAAATTTTTCACTTTCTT
>NZ_LKKV01000046.1:0-307 GCF_001902585.1 Streptobacillus notomytis
GGCCTTTACCGGGGCCTACGGCTTTATCCCCGAAGAGAACGAGCGCGACAGCTACCTGCAGGCGCTAAAGGGTCGCGACGGGCTCTCTTCCCCTTCCGTGCCGGCGCTGGTCGCCCAGATCGCCGCCTACCGCGACGGGGCTCCCTGGCTCGATGCCCTGCGCGACTACCTGCAGGCGAATATGCGCTATGTCGCCGACACGCTCAACAACGCCTTCCCCGCGCTCGGCTGGCAGCCGCCGGAGGCCACCTACCTGGCATGGATCGACCTGCGCCCGCTCAACGTTGACGATCGCGCGCTACAGCAG
>NZ_LKKV01000047.1:0-256 GCF_001902585.1 Streptobacillus notomytis
GGCAGCAGTCGCTCCGATGACGACGACAGATACGAGGACGAGGGCCGGTATGATGACGGGCGCTATCAGGGGAGCCGTCAGCAGAGCCGTGACAGTCAGCGCCAGTATGACGAGCGGCAACGCCAGCTGGACGAGCGCCGCCGCCAGCTGGATGAACGCCAGCGTCAGCTCGACCGCGATCGTCGTCAGTTAGAAAGCGACCAGCGTCGTCTGGATGATAGCTACTGATCGCCCCGCGGCGGCCAGCGCTTAATCC
>NZ_LKKV01000048.1:0-352 GCF_001902585.1 Streptobacillus notomytis
GTTGATTATTGAATCTTTCGGGGAGATGGCTTATAACATTTCTTACCTGACCAGGGTACCGGGAACCAACACCTTACTGGCGTGTTGCTGTCTTTTAAGACCAGAAGAGGTTAACAGTGAATATTGAAGAGTTAAAAAAACAAGCCGAAACGGAAATCGCCGACTTTATCGCGCAAAAAATCGCCGAGCTGAACAAGAATACAGGGAAAGAAGTCTCTGAAATTCGCTTCACCGCACGAGAAAAAATGACCGGGCTTGAAAGTTATGATGTCAAAATCAAAATAATGTGATTTTGTGAACATCACCCCGTGCGAGGTGATGTTCCGCTTGTTGCTAATTTAGTGCCCAATCA
>NZ_LKKV01000049.1:0-229 GCF_001902585.1 Streptobacillus notomytis
GTAAAGCCTATGGCGTACTGGCTAATGTATTTATCAATCGCGAGGCGGAAATCTATAACGAAAACGCCAGCAAAGCCGGTGGCTGGGAAGGTACTCGCGATTTCCGCATTGTGGCTAAAACACCACGCAGCGCACTTATCACCAGCTTCGAACTGGAGCCGGTCGACGGTGGCGCAGTGGCAGAATACCGTCCGGGGCAATATCTCGGCGTCTGGCTGAAGCCGGAAGG
>NZ_LKKV01000050.1:0-225 GCF_001902585.1 Streptobacillus notomytis
ACAGCACGCCGCCGCCATCAGGCCGACCGGGCCGGCGCCGAAGATGGCCACGGTGGACCCCTGCTTGACGCCGGCATCCACCACCGCCTGATAGCCGGTGGGCAGGATGTCGGAGAGGAACAGCACCTGCTCATCGTGCAAGGCATCGGGCACCACCAGCGGGCCGACATTGGCCTTGGGTACGCGCACGTATTCCGCCTGCCCACCAGACAAACCGCCATAAAG
>NZ_LKKV01000051.1:0-211 GCF_001902585.1 Streptobacillus notomytis
GTCGGCGATCGAACAGGGCTTTGATGTGTACGTGATCACCGATGCCTGCGGCGATGTCAGCGATGAGGCCCACGAGCGCGCCATTGCCCGCATGGTGCAGGCCGGCGCAGCACCGATCACCAGCGTGCAGTACCTGCTGGAACTGCAGCGCGATTGGGCGCGCAGCGACACCTACGACCTCACCACCGGCATCGCACGTGCGCATGCAGGC
>NZ_LKKV01000052.1:0-255 GCF_001902585.1 Streptobacillus notomytis
CCTGCACGGTCACGGCTCCCTGATTTCCGGCCTGGAAAACGCGCTGGATGGCCACGAAGTGGGCGACAAATTTGACGTTGCCGTCGGCGCTAACGACGCTTACGGTCAGTATGACGAAAACCTGGTGCAGCGTGTACCGAAAGACGTCTTCATGGGCGTTGATGAACTGCAGGTTGGCATGCGCTTCCTGGCGGAAACCGATCAGGGTCCGGTACCAGTAGAAATCACTGAAGTTGAAGACGACCACGTTGTGGT
>NZ_LKKV01000053.1:0-221 GCF_001902585.1 Streptobacillus notomytis
GCCCGACACCGGTCATCAGCCGCGCAAAGACCAGTGAGGGGAAATCCCAGGCAATCGCCGTTGCCAGCGAGAACAAACCAAACAGCGCAACTGAGCCAATCAAAATGCGCTTGCGACCATAACGGTCCGCCAGCATTCCGCCAACCAACGCGCCGGGTAGCAAACCGAGTAGTCCGGCGCTAAATATCCAGCCCATCTGCATTTTATCGAGTGCGAAAGCC
>NZ_LKKV01000054.1:0-273 GCF_001902585.1 Streptobacillus notomytis
GTCTCCGACCTCGAGGTCAACCGGGGCTCCCTTGATCCCGGAACCACCAACGTCAATTCCCAGCACCTTATTCAGGGTGGACAAGCGTAACGGTAGATGGTTGGTGCGGGGGAGACTCGGGTGACAGTTCCCGGCCACGGGCGGCACGGGCGGATCCATCTGACCGACGGCGAAGGCCTGGGCGTCCATGGCGTCGAGGTGGGGACAGGAGACCGTCACTGGGCCAGACGAGGTATGCACGTCGATATCAGCCAAGCCGAGTTTGCGTTGTAT
>NZ_LKKV01000055.1:0-263 GCF_001902585.1 Streptobacillus notomytis
GAGATGAGATTAGAGAAGAATTTCTTGAAGAGGTTAAAGTAGAAAGAGATTCAAAATTACATAGATATATATCTTTTGCTACAGGGTTTGTATACACTATTTTATCCCCACTTATTTTACTTTTGGGTATATATTTTGCAGCTGAAAATATCTTTTTGTTTAAAAGGAACAACTTAGTTATTATTTTACTTATATTAATTGGAATTTTAACTGGGTATTGGACTTTGTATAAAGATATTAAAAAGATTACAGCTAAAAGGGAG
>NZ_LKKV01000056.1:0-26085 GCF_001902585.1 Streptobacillus notomytis
TGAAAATTTTTATTTTTTTATCAAACAAAATGTTGAGAGTATTGAAAATACAAGATTTTTATTTCAAAACATTTTAAAATTATTATTTTTTTAAAGAGTAAAAATAGAAATCAATTTTATTAAAAAAGTAAATTTAAATAAAAAGTTATTTTTTTAACTTTTCCCTTTACTATTAATTCAAATTATAGTACAATCTATTAGAATAAAAAATGTATATTTTAATTTAGGAGGATATTAATATGAAAAAATTTTTTGCTTGTGCTTTAGCAGTGCTTGCTTTTACAAGTTGTTCTACTATAATAAATGGGACTAAACAAACTTTTAAAATCAAATCTAATCAGAAAATACAAGTAATAGACAAATATGGTCAATTAGTTGGGGAAGGAAATGGAAATTTAGAGATATCTCTTCCAAAATCTGACAGCGTATTTTTACCAACAAACTATATAATTAAATCTGGTGAGAAAGAATTTTATATAACACCACGTCTTAACATAGGTGCATATTTAATAGGAAATCTATTTACTTTCGGTATAGGTACTATAGTAGATGATTTCACTGGTGCAAAATATGACTTGTATGTAAATGGAATTTATACAGATAATATAGTATTTTAATCTATTATATAATAGAAAAGAAAAAAGAGAATTTTAATAAAATTCTCTTTTTTAATTATTTATATTCTATTCCCCTTTTCATCAAAGAAATGTAAAGCTTCTGTATCAAATCCAAAATTATGAACTTCTCCAATTTCATATTTATAGTGTCCAGGCATTGTAACAACTAAATTAGTTCCATCAGTTAATTTACAGTAAAGTAATTTTTCTTTACCTAACATTTCTATAACTTCTATAGTTGCTGCAAATCTATTTTCATGTTCTTCTCCACTTAAGAATCTTTCAGATCTAATACCTAATGATACTTTTTTACCTTCATATTCTCTTAATCTTTCTTTATCTATATCATTGGCTTTAATAACAACTTCTTCAGAATTAGATATGAAATGTCCATCTTTAATGTATCCTTCCATAATATTCATAGTAGGTGAACCAATAAATTTAGCTACAAATATATTTTTAGGTTTATTATAGAACTCTTCAGGTTTTCCAACTTGTTGTATTTTACTATCATTCATTAACACTATTCTTGTTCCCATAGTCATAGCTTCTGTTTGATCATGAGTAACATATATAGTAGTTGTATCTAAATTTCTATGTATTTTAACTAATTCTATTCTCATATGTTCTCTTAATTTAGCATCTAAGTTAGATAATGGTTCATCCATTAAAAATACTGCTGGTTTTCTAACTATAGCACGTCCAAGTGCAACTCTTTGTCTTTGACCTCCTGAAATATCAGATGGTTTAGAATAAAGATATTTTTCTATTTGTAAAATTTTAGCTGCCTCTAAAACTCTTTCATGTATCATTTTCTTATCCATTTTTCTCATAGCAAGAGAAAATGCCATATTATCATAAACTGTCATATGTGGATATAGTGCATAACTTTGGAAAACCATAGCTATATTTCTATCTTTTGAATGTACTTTATTCATTATTTTATCATCAAATAATAACTCACCTGTTGTTATTGAATTTAATCCTGCTATCATTCTCAATAATGTAGATTTTCCACAACCAGACGGACCTAGTATAACGCAAAAATCCTTACTTTCTATTTCTAGATTTATATTTTCTAAAGTATATACATCATTTCCTTCATATTTTTTTCCTACATTTTTTAATTCTACTTTCATATATTCTCCTATCCTTTCACTGATCCACTACTTAATCCAGATACTAATTGTTTTTGTAGTACTATAAATAATAATACTATAGGTATAGCTGTTAAAATTCCTCCTGCAGCAAATACTGGTTCTAGTCTTGTTCTATCATCAGAAATTAATGAAAATAGCCCAGCTGCAAGCGTATATTGTTTAGGATTTGTAAGCAATATTCTTGGTAATAAGAAATCCATAAACGGACCTATAAATGACCATAATGCTATTATAGCCAACATAGGTTTAGCTATAGGCATAATTATAAGTCTATAAACTTGCATATTAGAAGAACCTTCCATTCTTGCTGCTTCATCAAGTTCTGGCGATATAGAATCTATATACCCTTTAAGTATAAATGTATTCCCTGCTATACCACCTATAGAATATATTGATATTAACATCAATGTTCTAGTAAAGAATGGAAAAATAGATACTATAATTTGGTGCATAGTATAATAAGCTGCTATTCCTGCAAATGCTGGAATAACTTGAATTAACATTATTGCCATTAAAGATATTTTTTTACCTTTAAATCTAAACCTAGAATATACATATCCTGTGAAAGATACTATTAATAATGTAAATAAAGCTGTAGCAGTAGCTATCACTATTGTATTTAATACCCATCTTAAAAATAAAGTTTTGTTAAATAAAATACTATAGTGTTTTAAAGAAAATGTAAAACTTGAACCTAATATTAGATATTTTTCTTGTTCCCCATTAAATGAAGCAACAACCATAAATACTAATGGCACTATTATTAATAAAGCCCAAATAGTTAAAATAATGTAACTAAGTGCTAATCCAACTTTTCCTGCAAAATTCAAAGGTGGTTTATCTGATAAATATAAATTAGTTTTTTTAATTTTCTTAGACATTATTTACCCTCCTTGAATGCTTTAGAATTTTTAAATCCTAAATATGCTACAAACATAAGTCCTATAGAAATAAACACTGTTATAGCAGCTCCTATAGATTGATATTGTTTTTCTATAGTTAATTTATATATATATGAAATTAATAAATCCGTACTTCCTGCTAAATTTCCGTATTTAGAAGGATCAAATGGTCCTCCACCATTAAATAAATATATTATAGAGAAATTATTAAAGTTAAATGTATATTGACCTATTAATAATGGAGCTGTTTGGAACAATACTAAAGGTACAGTTATTTTAGTTAATTTCTGCCAAGCAGTTGCACCATCTATATCTGCAGCTTCATATAAATCTGATGATATACCTTGAAGTACACCAGTTGATAACAAGAATACATAAGAACTTCCTAACCATGTCTGCAATGAAATTAATGCAACCCTAGTTAAAGTTGTACTATTTTTTATAGCCCAGTCTCCACCAAACATAAATTCTAATAATTTAGTAATTTGACCTGTTCTTGAAGACATTATACTAAAGAACATTATTGTAATAAATGCTGGCACTGCCCATGGTAATAAATATATAGTTCTATAGAAAACTTTACCTTTAATTCTTTCATTATTAGCAAGTAATGCAAGACCAAATCCAACTGTAATTGCAAGTGTTGTTGCAAATAATGTCCATAATAATGTCCAACCTAATATTAACCAGAATGGTCCTCCTGCAATCCCTGTTCCAGTAAATAATAACTTATAATTTTCAAGACCTATCCATTGAAACTTAGATTGATTATTAGGATCCATACCTGCAAATGATAATAATATTGTCGTCATTATTGGTAAAATTACAACAAATATTAATAAAATAAATGAACTTATAGAAACTATATAAGGGAATCCTTCTTCTTTTAGTGATTCTATAGTTTCAAAAGTAGTTCTAGGTCTAATTCCTTTTAATTTATCTACCATAACATCTTTAGAATCTTTAAATGATAAATACGAAATTGTAATTGTAAATAATATTAATATAATTGATATTATTCCTTCTATCATAAATATTATAGACTTATCTAATTTTTTACCATTTTTTGCAAGAAAAACTAAACCTCTTATACCTTCTCCTCTATAATTTCCATAACCTAAAGTATAAGGAATAGCTACAAAATAAATGAATAATAAACCTATAAAGAATAATGCTGCTTTAAAGTATTGTTTATTATAATATTGTCCAAATCCTGGGAATAATAATGATATTATAGCTGGTGCCTTATTTATAGATTCTATTTCTACAGGTATTTTTCTATATAAATCAGCTATATCTTGTTGCATTATCTTATATCTTGATTTAACCTCTACAGTAGACAAATAATTTAAAACACTAATTCTACTTTTTATACCTTCACTTGGAATATCAAGTTTTAATACTTCCAGTTTATCCTTTAATTCCATTTTCAATTGATCTATTTGAGTTTTCAATGCTTTAGATGAAATAAGTCCTTCTTTATAACTATTTTTTAAACTATCTACATCAGATTTAAAAATATCCTTTAATTCTTGTTTTTTAATTTCAAATTCTTTAATTTTATCTTCTTCATCTTGCTTTGAAAGAGTTGATAATCTAAGTTGTAATTCTTTCTTTTCCTTGATTGATTCACTATATAATTTTATTATACTAGGTAATCTATCAATTTTTATAGCACTTTTTTTAGATTCTAATTCAAAATTATAACTTTTTTCTTCTTTGCCTGCATAAAATAAATTTAATTTCTCTGCTTCAAATAATTCAATTCTTAATTCAGCTTCTTTTTTATCAAATTTTGATAATAATTCTTTCTTTTCAGTAAACTTAAGTTTATTTAATGCAGAAAGTTGTATTTTTTCTTCTTCAAGTAATTTTTTCATTTCCACATTATATGAATGTGAATTTCTATTTGTTGTAATACCATCAGCCAAATCTTTTAAATAAAGATTTTTTCTTGCATGAGGATTATCTAAACTATCATAAACTTTATGATTCATGATTATTGCTCTCTTTCTTTTTCTCTAAATTTTAATATATAAATAACCAAAATAATTTGAATAATTATACTTAAATAATGGTAAATCGTATCCTGCTTAAATACAAATATTTTAAATAGTATATTAGCTATTATGAATAAAGTCCATACACCTTTGTATAGGCTATTTATTTTATAATGAATATAAGTCAAATATGTATATATAGAAAAGATTATAAAAATTGAAATTGAACTAAAATATTTTATCATTTCCACAGTAATATAATCATTTAATGATATTCCTGTTTCAGAATGTATTTTATTAAATAAATCCACACTTTTAACTGCATACATACTATTTAAACTCTCAAATATCATTATAAACAAAACCATAATTAAAAACTTATTTAACGTATTTTTATCTAATTTCATAAACCCTCTTTTAAAAAAGGAGCAAGTGCTTTTAGAACATGTCCTTTAACACTTACTCCATTTTATCTATTGTCCTAAATTTGTTAATAATGCTTTAAAGCTTGCTTGTATTTCCTTGTATGCATCTTCTGGAGTTGCTGGTTTTTTAGCTTCCCATGAAAGTAAAGCATTTTCCCATGTTGTCCATACTTGAGACCATTCTTTAAATAATGGTCTTGATACTGCTCCTTCATATCCTTCTATAACTGAAACTATAACTTTCTTATCTAATTCAGATAAATCAAGTTTAGCATAATCTTCTTTAGAAACGTTAGGCATAATTTTACCTGTTATTTTATAGAAATCTGCAGCAAATGTAGGGTTCATAACCTCAGCTATTACAGCCTCAGCTAATGCTAATTTATCCATATTTTCTTCATTTCTAGCATTAATTACTAAAGACCATCCACCTTTCCAGTGTTTTAATTCTTTTCCTGCAAATTTAGCTTGACTTAGTCTAGAAACTTCTAGGTCTTCTCCAACTAATCCTGACCAAGCAGCTAATTCCCATGGACCAGAAATTCTAACAGACCCTTTTTTACCTGTTTTGAAATTATCATCCATGAATCCATAAACAGCAGATATATCAAAAATAGGAAGTTTCTTATCATTTGAAGCTTTCCAGTATTTATGTAATCCAGCAAACATACTTTGAACTTCAGGAGTTAATTCTGCCCAATCTTTTGTTAAATCAGAGAAGAATTTATCTCCGTTTTTACCTAATAGTTCTACACCAAATCCATTAGTTATACTAACACCCCACCATGCATTAAATACAGGTATCATAGCAACTTCTGGTCCAAGTTCAGCAAAATCTAAATTAGATAAATCTACTCCATTTACTGCACTGTTTTTAGTATTAATTCCTAATAATAATGTTTCAATATTAAATGGGAATCCAAAATATGATCCATTAAATTTCAATTGTCCTCCAAGACCATTATCGAAATCTCCAAATCCACCTATTTTATTTCCTAAAGTTTTAGCATCAAATGAAGCTAATAAATCTTTTCCATGTAATGATTCTATTCTATCTAATGGAATAGCAAATACGTCAGCAACGTCTTCGTTTTCAGCATTAGTTTCTTCAATAATTTTTATATGATCAAATGAAGAAATAACTTTTAAATCTATTGTTGCTTCAGGATTTTTTTCCTTTACTCTAGCTATAGCTGCTTCATAGTAAGGAACCCAAGAGTCCTCAGCTTGTACAACTATATGTCCAGTTAAAGCTTCTCCATTTCCAGCTTTAACCTCTCCTTTAGAACCACAAGATAGTACTAAAGAAAACATTAAAATTGCACTTGTTGCAAGTTTTTTAAAATTCATAATTCTTCCACTCCTACTTCTTTAATTTTTATTTGTATTTATGCAATCGTTTGCAGTTTACAATGATATTATACCTCATTAATTACTAAAGTCAATATATTTTTTATATTTATTTCCATAAAAACTTCTAGTTAAAACTAAGCTTTATCAAAACAAAGTCTGATATAAATTTTAATAAAATAAATTAAAACCTATTTATATAGGCAATTTATTAGATGATAAAATTAATCTTCCTATTTAAATATTACAACACTTTATAATTCATATAAATTAATTAAAATATTTTCCAAAGTTTGTTCATTTATTTCTAAATTTATTATTTGATTTTTTTCCACAATTTCTTTCATAGAACTTAAAAATTCTTCTTTAGATTTTAATTTTAATTTGTATTTTAAATCACTTATTTTTTCTTTTATATAACTCATTTAATAATCTCCTTATATCTTTTAGTTTTACTTTCTAATTTCCTAATGATGAATATTTTTTTTCTAATTTTTTAAATAATAAATATGATAATATGAAAAAAAGTATTCCTGCTAATGGGAAAAATAAATAAATATAATTATCTTTAACTTTCATTTTATTTAATATTATACTTATTGGATAATATGATATTAATGTTACTGGTAATATATATGAGAAAAATCTTGTATATATTTTGGAAATACATCTTTTGGATATTGCAACATAGATACACTTCCTTATATAAATATTCCTGTAAATTCAACATATTGAATAAACAAGAATGTAAGTGGAACCTACTGCAATATATATATCAGCATAAAGAGATGTTGATGAAATTAAAATAAATAGTAAATATATTATCTTATATATATTCCCAACATATTCAAAATTATAAAAAATTCCAATAATCAAGACAAATAAAGCTAATAACAAACGTCCTGTTCTTACTGGTTGAAAATTATAAGCAGATATTTGTAATAATGTAGAATATGGTCTTAAT
The DNA here is from genome assembly GCF_001902585.1 of Streptobacillus notomytis. Classification (NCBI taxonomy): domain Bacteria; kingdom Fusobacteriati; phylum Fusobacteriota; class Fusobacteriia; order Fusobacteriales; family Leptotrichiaceae; genus Streptobacillus; species Streptobacillus notomytis. The sequence goes on from NZ_LKKV01000056.1 coordinate 7,419, forward strand.
AAATACCTATCATATTTACCTTCTCTTATTATTGATTGAATATTTGATTCAAAACCTCTAAAAAATACTTCTGAAAATGAAAAAGAAAAGTTAATTATTCCATAAAGTAAGAAAACTTCTGTTAATTTCCAATTATGTAAACTTCCAAATCTATTAAATAAAGATAATAATCCTAAAAATTCAAATAATATTATTAATAACTGATTAAATAGACCAACTATAAAATTAACTCTATACACTAAGTTAGATTTTAAAATCAATTTTATTATATGTATATATTTTAAAAACATACTACCCTCCATAAATTTCTAATCTACTAGAAAATTTTTCATAAGCTGTTTTAGAATATTTATAAAATATAAGTATCCAAATCAACTGTATAACTATTTGGAAAAAAATCTCTTTATAACTATAAACACCATTAAATATTAAAGCTGGTGTATCTACTATAAATTTAAGTGGTTAATATTTTAAAAATACTATAAGTTCTTTAGGATAAAAAGATAATGGAATTATCATCCCTGATAATATAAAAGCAAGAGATGTAATAAATCCTATAAAATTAGAAATAGATGTAAATATAAATGATAGACTATATATAGAAACAGTAATTAATGAACTCAATATAGTCTATAAAAATACACTTATTAAAAAAAGAATAAAATATATAATTTAGGTAACATTATTGAAATATCCTTTAAATTAAAAATAGGGAATATAACTAATACAATTATAAACATAGGAACTGCTCTTACCAAAAATCCTACAAATCTCCATGAAAAAGTTTTAGAAAAAATTGAATTAAATATGCTTACAGGTCTAATTAAATCAATAAAAATAGTACCCGTTCTAATAGAATCAAAATCTTTCCAATTTATATTCCAAGGAACTATCATAAATAAAAATTGTGTCATCCAAATATATGTAATAGTTTGATTTACACTCATTGGTGATAACAATTCATTTTGTGATACAAATACCGTTATTGTATATATTCTAAATATAGCAAAAAATAATTGTGTCAATATTCCTGAAATAATAGATATTACAAATCTTTTGGAAAGTTTTATTTCCTTAATAATTTGGCTTAATAACATTAAATCATCCTCCTTCTATAATTTTTATATCAATTATTTAAATTTTAAAGTCAATATTTATTTAATGTCGCAAATTGAATATACCTTAAAAAATATACAAAATAAATATAACATAAAAATTTTTTACTTTATTCAAATAATTTAATGTCTAATAATAAAAATAAACGGAATATTCCTTAATATGAAATTTATATTCCGTTTATTATTTATTTATAATTTTATTGACCTAAATTTGTTAATAAGGATTTGAAACTTGCTTGTATTTCCTTATAAGCTAACTCTGCTGTTTTAGGTTTTTTAGCTTCCCATGAAAGTATTGCATTTTCCCATGTTTCCCATACTTGTTCCCATTCTTTAAATAATGGTCTTGAAACAGATACTTCATATCCATCTATAACGGCGTTTATAGCTTTTTTATCTAAATCAGATAAATCAACTTTTGCATAATCTTCTTTAGAAACATGTGGCATAACTTTACTTGTATGTCTATAAAAATCTGCAGCACATTCAGGATTCATAATCTCAGCTATTACAGCTTCAGATAATGCTAATTTATTCATATCTTCTTCATTTCTAGCATTAATTGAAAGAGCCCATCCACCCTGCCAATGTTTTAATTCTTTTCCTGCAAATTTAGCTATGTTTAAAGCTGCAACATCAAAATCATCTCCAACTAAAGATGACCAAGCAGATAGTTCCCAAGGACCTGCAATTCTAACTGAACCTTTTTTGCCAGTTCTAAAATTATCGTCCATATATCCATAAACTGCTGTTGTGTCAAATAATGGAAGTCTCTTATCATTTGAAGCCTTCCAATATTTATGTAAACCTTCAAACATTTTTTGCATTTCTGGAGTTAATTCTGACCAATCTTTTATTAAATCAGAGAAAAACTTATCTCCATCTTTAGCTAATAGTTCTACTCCAAATGCATTAGTTATAGCAACTCCCCACCAACCATTTATAATTGGTATCATTCCAACTTCAGGATTAAGTTGAGCAAAATCTAAATTAGATAAATCTATTCCATTTTTTATAACATTTTTAGTATTATATCCTAATAATAATGTTTCAATATTAAATGGAAATCCAAAATATGAATTATTAAATTTTAAATGTCCTCCAAGTCCACTATCAAAGTCTCCAAATCCTCCAAGTTTTTTCCCTAAAGCTTTAGCATCAAATGGAGCTAATACATCTTTTTTATATAATGATTCCATTTTATGTAATGGTACAGCAAATACATCTGCTACATCTTCATTTTCAGCATTAGTTTCCTCAATAGCTTGAATATGATCAAAAGAACCTATAACTTTTAAATCTATTTTAGCATCAGGATTTTTTTCTTTAACTCTAGCTATAGCTTCCTCATAATAAGGTGCCCAAGTTTTTTCAGTTTGCACTACTATATGCCCAGTCAAACCACTTTCTATTTTTTCATTTTCCTTAGACCTACAAGATAATAAAGAAAACATTAAAATTCCACCTGTAACAAGTTTTTTCAAATTCATAAATTTTCACTCCTAATCCAATTTTATTTATGCAATCGTTTGCAACTATCATTAACATTATATTCTGATAATCTATATTGTCAATACATATATTTATTTTTTTATAATTCATTTTCAAATTGGAGTGTAACTTTAACTATTAAAACACTAATATTTTCTACATTAGTTTATGTTAAAAAAATTTTTATATTTCTTTTTCTAATATTAAAATATTTAATGGTTTAACTATATATTCATTTGAGATATTTATACTTTTATTTTCAACTTTATTAAATTCATCAAAAATTATCTCGTAGTTTCCACTATCTAAAACAACACTTTGATCTTCTTTACTTACATTAGCTATAACATATATATTTCCAAATGAATATGCTAAAATACTATCATCTACTTTAATAAGATTAAATATTTCATCTATTTTCTCATAGCTATCTAATTTAAGTATTTTTTTATCTTTTCTATAATTTATCAAGTCTGATAAATATTTTACATACTCTTCATATTTTTCAGCTCTTTCAAAATCAAATTTATTTATTTCATCACTTGATTTATATGAATTTTCTATACCATATTTAGTTCTGAAAAACTCCTGACCAGCATGTATAAAAGGAATACCTTGAGACATCATAACTAAAGTTGTAGCAATAGATTGCATCTTAAGTCTATTATCTAAGCTTTCATCTTTATTAGTTATTTCAATATGATCATAAACTGTATTGTTATCATGTGCTTCAATGTATTGTATTAATTGATTTGGTGCAATATATGATTTTAAGCCATTACCACCCTTAATGCTAGATATAAGTCTTTCATCAAGTTTTCCACCACTTACAAAACCTTGACCAAGTCTTTCATATGTAGAACCTCTTAAACTATCTCTAATATCATCGTTGAAAAAAGCAATATCTTTCATCTTATGTGCATTTAATTGATTAGCTTTTATATCATCACTTAGAGACGTTGCAAGATCCCAACCTTCACCAAGTACTATGATACTTTCATCTATTTTATCTAATTCTTTTCTAATTTCATTCATAGTTTCAACATCTAATATTCCCATTAAATCAAACCTAAACCCATCAAGATTAAATTCACTAGCCCAATATTTAACACTATCAACTATATATTTTCTTATAATAAATCTTTCACTTGCAACATCATTTCCACAACCAGTACCATTACTAAAATGGAAATATTCTGTCTTCCTAAAAGCATAATTAGGTATAGTTTTAGATAAAGAATGAGCTAATGCATCATATACATGATTATACACTACATCCATAATTACTCTTATACCATTTTTATGTAAAATATCTATCATTTCCTTTAATTCATTTATTCTTGAATAAGGATCTTTAGGATCACTTGAGTATGAACCCTCGGGTACATTGTAATTTACGGGATCATAACCCCAGTTATATCTTAAATCTGGATTTAATTCATCTACTGAATCTGTTGAATAATCATATATTGGTAAAAGTTGAACATGAGTAACACCTAATTTTTTTAAATAATTTAATTGTTTTTCTTCAACCACACCTAAATACTTACCTCTATTTTTAGCATTTAATGTAAAATCTCTAATATGTAGTTCATATATTACTGAATCTAACATATTAAATTTAGGCATTCTCTCTCCCTTTAATGTTTTTAATAAATCAACTACTACTGATCTTCCTGAATTTGCTTCACTTGCTATAGCATATGGATCTGTTGTTTCAAAAACTTCTCCTTCAAAAAACGTCTTATACATATATGGTATTTTATCTAAATTACCATTTACAGTTAATTCAAAAATACCTTTATCAAAATCTTTTTTCATTTCTAAAACTTGATTGTTAATTAGTAATTCAACTTTAGTTGCAGTTGGTGCAAATAATCTAAAAATTGTGTTTTCTTCAGAATATTCTATACCTAATTTACCATTATATTTATATCTTAAATCTAAACCTAAATTTCTTAAATCATTATCTATTTTTCTTGTTATCATTACTACACCCTTACTTATTTAATCTGAAATATGTTTTTGTTAAATCATAAATTTCTTCACTTAATTCCTTAGTTAACATTTCTTTTTTAACTCTCCAAGACCAATTACCTAAAGTAGATGGTGTGTTCATTCTACCTTCATCTCCTAATTCTAAAAAGTCTTGCATTTGTGCAACTGCTAAATTAGCAACAGATGACCATGCAGCTCTAATAAATCCTTTAACATAGTCTTTAGGATCTGTTAAATGTAAGTATTTTTTAGCAAATTCAACTTCAACAGGATTTGCATTGTTAAACCATGTTTTAACAGTATCACTATCATGAGTTCCTGTATATACTGCCCAATTTCTTTCAGTTTGATGAGGTAAAAAATCACTTTCATTTTCAGGATTAAATGCAAATTGCAACATTTTCATTCCAGGAAAACCTGTTTTTTCTCTAAATTTAACTACATCTACAGTTGTATATCCTAAATCTTCAGCTACTATATCTATTTTACCTAAAGAATTTTCAACTGCTTCAAATAATTCTACTCCAGGAGCTTTTACCCATTCACCATTTCTTGCATCTTCATCAAATTTTGGTACCGCCCAATATGATTCAAAGCCTCTAAAGTGATCTATTCTTAAAACATCAATATATTTCATTGTTTTTTCTATTCTATTTATCCACCATTTAAAACCTGTTTCTTTATGTTTTTCCCAATCATATACAGGATTTCCCCATTTTTGTCCTCCTGCACTAAATCCATCTGGTGGACAACCTCCTACTATATCATCTAAGAATAAATCTCTATCTTTCCATACTTCTAAACTATCGGGAGAAACATAAATAGGCATATCCCCAATGATTTTAATACCTAAAGAATTAACATATTCTTTCCATTTCTTATATTGTTCAAAAAACTTAAACTGTATAAATTTTTGATAATCTATTTTATCTTTTAATAATTTCTCATATTTTTCTAATTCTTTAGCATCTCTATCTTTAACTTCTTTTGGAAAATTCTCCCAAGAAATATTACCAAAATATTCTTTTAATGCCATAAATAAGGCATAATCATTAATCCAATCAGAATTTTCGTTTATAAAGCTATCATACTCTTTATCTTCTATATTTTTAAAATTTTCAAAAGCCTTTGCAAGTACTTCTTTTCTTGTAGTATAAATCTTACCAAAATCTACTCTATTAATATCATTTCCATAATCTAAATTTTGATAATCTTCTTTATTAAGTAATCCCTCTTCTTCAAGTATTCTAAAATCTATAAAATATGGATTACCTGCAAATGATGAAAACGACTGATAAGGTGAATCTCCATATCCTGTAGGACCTGTAGGTAATATTTGCCAATAATATTGACCAGAAGCTTTTAAAAAGTCAGCAAATTCATATGCTTCTTTTCCTAAATTACCTATTCCATATTCACTCCACAGTGAAGAAATATGCATAATTATCGCACTTTTCCTATTTTTATTAATATGTTTATAATCAAAGTTTTGTTCCATTATTATCTCCTTCTAAAATATCTGCTTGAATTATTACAAAGTTTTTTTCTCTTTTAATGTTTTCTATATTATCTATAAGTATATTAACCGACTTATTTGCAAGTTCTTCATAACGTATATCTACCGTAATAAAATCTAATTTAAGATATCTTCTTAATTTAGAATTATTAAAGCCTGTAACTTCAACTTTTCTACCTAATTCTTCTATTGCTCTAACAGCTCCTATAGCTAAAATATCATCTGTAGTTACTATTACTTCTATGTTTTTATCCATTTCAAGTAATTTTTTAACTGTTAAATATGCTTCATTTGAATCAAAATCAGATGAAACTTGATAGTTACTTTTAATTTTTGCCTCTTTTAACGCTCTTAAAAATCCTTCTTTCCTATAATTTGAAACTGTCAAATTAGTAGGTCCTGAAAGAAAGGCGAAATTTCTATATCCTTTTTCTATCATTTTTTTAGTTACTTCTCTTGTAGCTTTAATATTGTCATTATCCACCCACATTCCCATGCTAAGTTCTTTAGGAGTCCCTAATATTACATAAGGAAAATCTATTTTTTGTAAATAATTAATATTTCTATCATTTTCAACTAAATTTAAGAATACAAGCCCATCTATTCTATTTGTTTTTATAAGTTTTTCAATGTTTTCATGTGATTCTTGATTATCTTTTGAATGTATATAAAGTATATAGTATCCTCTTTCAAGTGCATAAGTACTGATATATGATAAAGTTTCTGTAAAGAAATCATTTTGTAAAGGATTATCATTTTGATCTTCTATAACTACCCCTATAATTCTACTACTACTCTTAGTTAATGAAACAGCGGCAGAATTTGGAAAATAGTCAAGTTCCTTAATAACTTTAAGTACTTTTCTTTTAGTTTTATCACTAATTAATGGACTATTAGACATTACTCTTGATACTGTAGCCTCACTTACATTCGCTTTCTTTGCGACATCCTTAATTGTAATTTTTTTCATCTTTCCTCCTTTTTGTGCAAGCATTTTCATTGAAAAGTATACTATCATTTATCAGTTTTTTCAATAGCATTTGTGCAAAAAAAGTTGCATAGTTTTTTTCTATACACATCTCATATATCAACAAGCATTGATATTATCTTATTTTTTATTTATTTTACCACTTTCAATTTTATTGAAATTAATAATGTTTTGTGATATACTTCTAAGGTATAAATTAAAAATATAAAGGTGATAAAAAATGACTGGAAATGAATTAAGAAAAAGCTTTATAGAGTTTTTTAAAGCTAAGAAGCACAAGCATTTTGAAAGTGCCTCTCTAATACCAGATGATAAAACATTACTACTAACAGTTGCTGGTATGGTACCTTTCAAATCATTTTTCTTAGGTGAAAAAAAAGCACCATATAATAGAATAACTACATATCAAAAATGTATAAGAACTAATGACTTAGAAAACGTAGGAGTTACACCAAGACACCACACTTTCTTTGAAATGTTAGGTAATTTTTCTTTTGGAGACTATTTCAAAAGAGAATCAATTAAGTGGTCTTGGGAATACATAACTGAAATATTAAAACTAGATCCAAATAGATTATATATATCTGTTTATTTAACAGATGATGAAGCATATGATATATGGACTAAAGAAGTTGGAGTTCCTGAAGATCATATGGTAAGATTAGGTGATGATGATAACTGGTGGGCAGCAGGAGAAATAGGTTCTTGTGGACCTTGTTCTGAAATATATTATGACACTCAAATTATGGGTGAAAATAACGAAGAAATAAATGCTAAACCTGGGGATGAAGGTAATAGGTTCTTAGAGATTTGGAACTTAGTTTTCACTGAATGGAATAGATTAGAAGATGGTTCTTTAGTTCCACTTCCAGAAAAAAATATTGATACAGGAGCTGGACTTGAAAGAATAGCCTCAGTTGTGCAAAACAAGGATAATAATTTTGAAACTGATTTATTCATTCCAATTATTGAAAATATTAAAAAAATACTTAATCTAGATACTAAAGAGATTTCAACTTCAGTTAAAATAATTGCAGATCACTTAAAAGCTTCAACTTTCTTAATTTGTGATGGTGTATTACCTTCTAATGAAGGACGTGGATACATACTTAAAAAATTAATAAGAAGAGCTTATGGAGCTGGAGCAATTGAAAATAGAGATATTTTTAATAATTCTCTTACTTTTTTACATAATATAGTTGACTCTGTTATAAATAACATGAAAGAAGCATATCCAGAACTTGAAGAAAAAAGAGAATACATAAAAAATGTTATAAAATCAGAAGAAGATAAGTTCTCTAAAACATTAAAATCTGGAACTGAAATACTATTTGAAGAAATTAAAAAATGTAAGTCAGAAAATATAACTAAATTACCTAGTGTAGTTTCATTTAAACTTTATGATACTTATGGATTCCCATTTGAATTTACAAAATTAATAGTTGAAAATAATAAAATGGTAGTCTGCGAAGATGAATTTAATCAAAAATTAGAAGAACAAATTAAAAGATCTCAAGATTCAAGAGTAAAAAGTTCTGACATGATAAAAGATGAATTTATTGATAAATTCTATAAAGAAAATGGTAAAACTCTATTTACAGGTTATGATACTTTAATAGATGAAGCAAAAATATTACATATTAAAAATTTGGAAAATGGATTATTTGAAGTAATATTTAATAGAACTCCATTTTATGCTGAAGGTGGAGGACAAGTAGCTGATAAAGGTGTAATTAAGTATCAGGATAAGATAATTGCTGAAATTAAGGATGTTATTAAAAAATCTGATGTATTTATACACTATATCTCAGGTGAAGAACTTAAATTTGATATAGATTACACTTTAGAGGTTAATAAAAAGATAAGAAATGATATTAAGAAAAATCATACTGCAACACATCTATTACATAAAGCCTTAAAAGAAGTATTAGGAAGTACAGTAGAACAAGCTGGATCATTAGTTAATGAAGAAGGATTAAGATTTGACTTCTCATACTATGAGCAAGTTAATCCTGAACAAGTTGCTGCTATTGAAAATAGAGTAAATGAACTAATTTTAGAAAATTTATCTGTATACATTAATTATGAAAACATTAATGATGCAATAAAAAAAGGTGCTATGGCATTATTTAGTGATAAATATGGAGATGTTGTAAGAGTTATTGATATTTCAGGTGTATCATTAGAACTTTGTGGAGGAACACATGTATCTTCTACCGGTGAAATAGGGTTATTTAAAATTAAATCAGAACAAGGTAAAGCATCTGGTATAAGAAGAATAGAAGCAATAACAGGATATAAGAGTTTGGAATATGTTCATAATTTAGAAAAAGATATACAAGATATATCTAATAAATTCAAGACTTCTCCAAACAATCTAATTCCTGCTATAAATAAATTTAGAGAAGAAATTAAGACTCAAGAAAATACTATTAAGGATTTACAAAGAAGATTAGTTAAATTTGAAATTAATGATTTAACTAATGAAGCTATAGAAATTAATGGTGTAAAAATATTAATTAAATCATTTAAAAATAAGGATGTAAATGAATTAAAAGATTTAGTAGATAGAGCTAAAGAAATACTTAAATCATGTGTAATTTTATTTGGTTCTAATAATGAAAAAGCAATATTTGTTTCTGGAGTTACTAAAGATTTAAATAGTAAATATCATGCTGGAAATATAGTTAAGTCTGCTGCTATTATTGCTGATGGTAATGGTGGGGGAAGACCAGATTTTGCACAAGCTGGTGGAAAAGATGGAAGTAAAGTAAAAGAAGCATTAGAAAAGACATTAGAATATATAAAAGGTTTGTAATATGAAAATATACTTAGGTTTAGATATTGGAGATGTAAGAATAGGTGTAGCTAAATCTGATGGATTAGCAATGTTTGCATCAAGTTATGAAGTAATAGATAGAAACATTACAAATCCATTTGAAAGAATAAGGGATATAATAAAAGAAGAAAAGGTGATAGGGCTTGTATTAGGTCTACCTAAAACTAAGGATGGACAAAATTCAATACAAGTTGAAAAAATAGAAAAATTCGTTAAAGATTTAAAAATATTTATACCCGAAAATTTAACTATACATTATATAGATGAAAGATATACAACTAAGGAAGCTGAATATTATTTAAAAAACTTTTCTAAAAAGAATTGTAAAGAAAGAAGAAAAGTTGTTGATATGGTTGCAGCTCAAATAATATTACAAAATTTTTTAGATAAATATAGAGGAAAAATATAAAAGCCTGTTAAAACAGGCTTTTATTTATTTCCATCTAACATATGACAGGTCAGTAACACTTACTATAGGATGATTTACTATATTTGTAATTCTGTCACTAATATATTGATTTTCTATAGAGAAGTAAAGAGGTGATACTATTAAATTATCTAATAACATTTTTTCTGCTTCTCTTATTTTATTTAATCTATCTTCAGTAAATATTCTACTTTCTTCAACTAGACTTCTATATTTTTCTTGTTCAAATACTTCTATCTTCTTATTTTTATACATAAATCTATCTAATATAGATAAAGGATCCTTATATTTAGCTGACCAAGTATTTAATGCAATATCATATTTATTTTCTCTAATTAAAGCTAATCTATCATTATATGGTACAGTTTTAACTTCTACATCTAATCCTAAATTTTTCTTTAATTGTTCTTGTAAAAATTGTATTTCTTTAACTTCTATAGAACTATTTCCAGCTAATAATTCTATTTTGAAATTATCTACTTCTAATTCTTTTTTTGCAAGTTCTAATTCAAATTTAGCAAGTTCTAAATTTAAATCTTCAATTATATACTCTGGTGTATAATCAAATAATTCATCTACTAAATTAAGTGCTTTTTTAGAACCATCATTTTTTAATTTAATATATGCTTCTCTATCTATAGCAAGAGATATAGCTTTTCTTAAATGTATATTTTTTAACATTTCATTATTAACTAAATTATAATCTAAATACCATATTCTCCCGTTATAATATGAATTAATATTTTTTGAATCAAGTAATTCAACGTCTACTCTTGAAATATCTATATCTTCATTTTTTATTAAATTATTTAATACAGAAAAATCTTTAAAGTAAACATATTTTATTTTATTAATATTTACTTCTGAACTTCTCCAATAATTTTCATTTTTACTAATTAATATCTCTTGTTCTGTTTGTAATTCTAGCTTATATGGACCGTTATATTTTCCTTCTTTATACGGTGCCGTTACTGGTAGTGTCATTAAATAAGGGAAGTATTTATAATCTTTTTCAAGTTCAATTACTAACATATTATTTTCTATTTTAATTCCTAAATCTTTTCTACTAATATTTCCTTCATAATATCCCTTTGCATTTTTTATTACAAATAGTTTTGAAGCATATTGAGAAAGGAAATTCTTATTAAGTGCTCTTATTAGAGATTCTTCTATATCTTCAAGTTTAATATCAGTACCATCTGAATATTTAAGATTATCTCTTAATTCAAATGAATATTTATTACCTTCTTTGATATAGCTTTTAGCAAGTCCTCCAGTAATATTACCTTTGTCATCAAATCTTAATAACCCTTCATAAATAGAATTAGATAATTGCATAGAAATACTATCATCAAATTTATGCGGATCTAAAGTCCTTGGAGCCGAGAATAAATTATATACAAAGACTCTATCTTCTGTACTTATTTTTTCTTTAGAACAAGAAATAAATAAAAGAGCAAAAACTAATATATACGCTAATCTGTTCAATATTTTTTTCATAATTTAAACTATCCTTTCAATTTATTTTTTAATTCTTCCACCTTATCTAATCTTTCCCATGGTAAATCTATATCTTTTCTACCTATATGACCAAATGCTGCTAAATCTTGATATTTGAAAGTTGGTTTTCTTAAAGACAAAGATTTTTCTATTCCACGTGGAGTTAAATCAAATATTTCTTTAACTATTTTAGCTATTTTACTATCTTCAATATTTGAAGTTCCAAATGTATCAACTAATATTGATGTTGGTTCTACTACACCTATAGCATATGATAATTGAACTTCACATTTTCTTGCAATTCCTGAAGCTACTATATTTTTCGCTATCCATCTTGCAGCATATGCAGCAGATCTATCAACCTTAGAACTATCCTTACCAGAAAATGCTCCACCACCATGTCTAAAATATCCACCATAAGTGTCAACTATTATTTTTCTACCTGTAAGTCCAGTATCTCCATGTGGTCCACCTATTACAAAACGTCCCGTAGGATTAATATAGAAGTTTTCAACTTCTGAAATATCTCTATTATATTCTGAAAGAGCTGGTTTAATTACTAATTCTTTTAAATCATTTTTTATAGTTTCTATAGTTACTTTTTCATCATGCTGTACAGATAAAACTATAGATTCCACTCTTTGTACTTTTCCATCTTTATCATATTCTAATGTAACTTGAGCTTTTGCATCTGGTCTAGCCCAAGAAAGAGTTTTATCTTTAGTTAATTTTGTTAATTTCATTATTATATTTCTAGCTAAACTTAAAGCAAGAGGCATAAATTCTGGAGTCTCATCTACTGCTCCACCAAACATTATACCTTGATCTCCAGCTCCCCCTATATCCACACCTTGTGCAATATCAGGTGATTGTGAATGTATCATATTTACGACACCACAATCATAATCAAAACCAAGACCTGGAAAATAGCCTATTTCTTTAATTTTATCTCTTACTAATTTTTGTATATCAACATAAGTAGTTGTTGTTATCTCTCCTCCTACTAATACAAAACCAGTTGTAGCGAAAGTTTCACATGCAACTCTTGAATTTTCATCTTGGGACAAACAAGCATCAAGTACTGCATCAGAAATTTGATCACAAATTTTATCTGGATGTCCAGGTGATACAAATTCTGAAGTAAAATATATTTTTTCCATCATAGTTCATCTCCTTTCTTTATTATTATTCTACCCTCTAAAGACTTAATTAAAGTGGCACTATCAGAATATTCTATATTACCACCTATGGGTATTCCACTTGCGATTCTACTAACTTTAACATTCATACTACTTAATAATTTAATTAGATAAAGTATAGTTGTTTCTCCTTCTAAGTCAGGATTTAGTGCAAGAATTACCTCATTTATATTCTCATCTATTCTAGATAAAAGACTATCTATATTTAATTCATCTATCCCTATACCATTTAATGGATCTATTTTACCGCCTAATACATGATATAATCCGTTATATGAGCTTGCTTTATTAAAAGCGTAAATATCTCTTGTATCTTCTACTACACAAATTACATTTTTATTTCTATCCGTAGAACTACATATATCACATATTTCTAAATCAGTTAGATTATGGCATATATTACATGGTTTTATAGTTTCATATGCACTTTTAATAGTATATAAAAGATAATTTATATCATCTTCATCTTTTAAAAGTAAATCAAAAGCAATTCTTGTTGCATTTTTTTTACCAATTCCTTTTAAATTAGATAATACTAGCACTAACTCATCAATTTTTTTCATATATTACCTTTCATAGAAAAAGAACTGAATTACCAGTTCTTTTTCTATTATTATATTTTATTATCCTATTCTTGCAACTTTAAAAGTATTAGTTGTTCCAGTTTCAGAAATTCCTGTTACTAATACAACTAAATCTCCTTTTTTAAATCCTGTGTATGCTTCATCTTCAGTAGTTGAAGCATTTGAAGCAGCTACTTCTAAAGCTTTTGAGAAGAAATGATCTGCATTATCTAAATCTGTAGCAACAACTGATCTAACTCCTCTTACTAATGCTAATTGTCTTGCTGTAACTTCAGAATCAGTTAAAGCAATAATTGGCATACTTGGATTGTATTTTCTAATCATTTTAGCTGCTCTTCCTGTCTTTGTCCAACAAACTATTAATTTAGCTCCTAAATTTTCAGCAGCTTCTACTGCACCTTTTGATACAGCTTCTGTAATTGTTACATCATGACTGTAGTAAATTTTTGGTACTCCATATTCATCTGTTTTAGCAGAAATTGTAGCCATAGTTTTAACAGCTTCAACTGGATATTTACCATTTGCAGATTCTCCAGATAACATAACTGCATCTGTTCCATCTAATATAGCATTAGCAACGTCTCCTGCTTCTGCTCTTGTAGGTCTTGGATTTTTTTGCATAGAATCTAACATTTGAGTAGCTGTAATTACTGGTTTACCAGCTGCATTACATTTTTTAATCATCATTTTTTGTGCAAATGGAACTTCTTCAACTGGAATTTCTACTCCTAAATCTCCTCTTGCAACCATAATTCCATCAGATAATTCTAATATTTCATCAAAGTTATCTATACCTTCTTGGTTTTCTATTTTAGAAATTATTTTAATGTGTTCTCCACCATTTTCATCTAAAACTCTTCTAACTTCTGCAACATCTGATGCCTTTCTTATAAATGATGCAGCTATAAAGTCAACTCCAACTTCACAACCAAATTTTAAATCTCCTTTATCTTTTTCAGCTAAAGCAGGTAATGAAACTGACACTCCTGGTAAGTTAACACCTTTCTTTTGTCCTAATGCTCCTGAGTTTTTAACTTTACAGAAAATTTCATTTCCTTCTATTTTTTTAACTTCTAAACCTATTAATCCATCATCTATTAATATAGTATCTCCTGGTTTTAAGTCTTTAGTCATGTTAGGGTAAGAAACTGAAATTTTTTCAGGTGTTCCTTTAAATTCATAATCTGTAGTAACTATAAAATCTTGTCCTTCAACTAATTCATATTTAACGTCACCTTCAGCATGAGAACCTGTTCTAATTTCTGGTCCTTTAGTGTCTAATAAAATTGCAACATGCTTTCCTGTTTCTTTTGATATTTCTCTTATAGTTTTAATTCTACTTCCATGTTCTTCGAAATCTCCGTGTGAGAAGTTTAATCTCATAACATTCATTCCGCTTAAAATTAATTGTTTTAAAACTTCTTTCTTTTCACTTTTTGGCCCTATAGTACATACAACCTTAGTCATTTTAATTTTCATCTAAATCCTCCTAAATATTTATTTTAAAGTTTAAACTGATAACATCATTGCAATATCATAATCTTCTTGAGATTTTTTATGATAATTTTCCCATGCATATGATAATTTGTGAGTTACTACAGTTGAGCTTTCAATTCCAACCATTAAACCTGATTTTCCTTCTAATAATAATTCTACTGCTCTAACTCCTAATCTTGTAGCAAGTAATCTATCTGCTGCTGTAGGATTTCCACCTCTTTGAATATGTGATAATGCAGTATGCTTAACATCTAATTCAGGCATTCTTTCTTTTAATTCCTTAAGTATATTCTCTTTGTTTTTATATCCTTCTGACATTATTATTACATCATAGAATTTTCCAGCTTCTCTTCTTTTTTGTATAATATTTATTATATCCTCAATAGAAGTTTCAACCTCTGGAATTAATATACCATTTGCTCCTGCTGCAATTCCAGCATTTAAAGCTAGATCTCCACAATTTCTTCCCATAACTTCTATAAAGAAAGTTCTATCATGAGATTTAGCAGTATCTCTAATTTGGTTAAATGATTCAAGTATTATATTTAATGCTGTATCATAACCTATAGTATAATCTGTTCCTGCAATATCATTATCTATAGTTCCAGGTATTCCTATAGTTTTTATTCCATGCTCTTCATATAAATAATGAGCACCGTGGAAAGAACCATCTCCACCTATTACTACTAATCCTTCAATACCAAATTCTTTTAAAATATTAGCTGCTCTAGTTCTTACTTCTGGGTCCTTAAATTCTGGTAATCTTGCTGATAATAACATAGTACCACCTTTTCCTGCAAGACCAGCTACATCAAGTAATGACATTTTAAATATATCTCTATTCAAAATTCCTTTATACCCTCTTCTAATTCCATAAACTTCTATACCCTTATGCATAGCAGTTTTAGCAACTACTCTTATAGCGGTATTCATTCCTTGTGAATCTCCACCACTAGTTAAGATTGCTATCTTTTTCATTATGTCCTCCGTTTCATTCTAACTTTATTAATTACTTAAGTATTTTATCATTTTTTAGCAAAAAAATCAATATATATCATTATTTAAAAAAACAGTAGTATTAACTACTGTTTTAAAATGTATATCCTGCTTCCATTCCTATCAATCCTTTAATATCTCCTATATAAAAAGCAATATTAAACTTATCTTTTATTTTAACTCCTAATGAAATTTTACTTACATTTATAATTTCATAACTTTCAACTTTATTAGACATAAATTTAATTAATCCACCTATACCAACTTCTATACCAGAATATAATCTAACATTTTCTTTTAATCTATAATTAAAGTCTCCTTCTCCTCCCAAAACTAACCCATTTAAAAATTTAGTTTTTGAAGAAATATAATTTGAAAAAATTAAATTAACTTTTGGACCAAAAGTTAAATCTATCTTATTATTAATCTGATATTTCCATTCAGGCAAAACCCCTATAGATGTAGAAATAAAATCATTACCATTGTCTTTTTCACTTAGAATATAACCAAATCCTAAAGACAAATCTACTCTATATCTTGGTCCAATAATATTATTTGAAAATGAAATTAACCCTATTCCAACAAATAATATTATTAATAACATTTTTTTCATATATTTTATTCCTTTCTTCTAAAAAGTATACCCTGCTTCTATTCCAACTAATCCTTTAACATTTCCTACATAAAATCCTACATTATACTTATCATTTAATTTAAATCCTAAAGAAATTTTAGCTATAGATAATAAATTTTCTCCATTTGGAATTAATTTTGGATACAAAATCTTAATACCTCCTCCTATTCCAAACTCTATTCCTGTGTATAATTTAAAATTTTCAATTAATCTATAATTAAAATCAGATACTACACCTAAAATTAAACCATGACTAATACCAATAGAATTTCCCGATGAATAATTATAGACATTTAAAGTTATCTTTGGTCCAAATGTTATATCAAAATTTTTATTGACTATAGTTTTCCATTCAGATGAAAATCCAGCAGAAAGAGAAATAAATTTTTTAGCATCATTATTATTTGAAATTTGAACATATCTACTATTTATTATACCTAATGATCCATCAATCTTATATCTTGGTCCTATTATTTTATTTAAAGTCTCACTATTATTAACTTTATTTTTAAAGTCTGAAGATTTAGTTGAAACTTTTTTAGTTACATTTTTTCTATTATTTGCTTTCGTTGAAATTGAAAAAGAATTTAATCCTAATCCAATAAACAATATTATTAATATCTTTTTCATATATTATTCCCTTCTTCTAAAAAGTATAGCCTAATTCTATTCCTAACACTCCTTTAGTATTTCCTGTATAAAGAGCTACATTAAATTTATCTTTTATTTTAACTCCTAATGACATTTTACCTATAGTAGCTAATTCTGTCCTCTTTAATTCTAAAGGAGAATTATTATTGCTGCTAACTCTTTTATCTAAAGGTATATGCTTCATGTGTATTGCAACTCCTGTTCCAATTTCTATACCAGTATATATTTTAATATTATCTTTTAATTTATAGTTAAAATCTACTTCCCCTCCTAAAATTACACTAGGTCTAATTTTTGATTTACTTTGATAACTATGAAAGTCAATATTTACTGTAACTTTAGGTCCAAATGTTATATCTATCTTTTTATTAATTTGAGCTTTAAATTCAGGCAATATTGAAATAGATCCTGAAGTATATCTAATATTTTCAAATTTACTTTCTTGTTTAGTACTAATAAAACCTAATGCTCCTTCAACCCTATATTTTCCACCAGTAATATTCGTTGAAAATGAAATCATTCCTACAACAGATAGCATTATTGATAATATTAATTTTTTCATATATTATTCCTTTCTTTTAAAAAGTATATCCTAACTCTATTCCAATCATTCCCTTTATATCCCCTGTATAAATAGCCATGTTATATCTATCTTTTAATTTTATACCTAATGCAAATTTACTTATAGATGTAAATTCTGGTCCTTGAATATGTTTATCTCCTGAAATAATCGGAACCTGAAATCCTATTCCTGTTCCTACTTCTATACCTGTATATACTTTAATATTTTCTTTTATTTTATAATTAAAATCTACTTCTCCTCCTAAAAGTATACTAGGTCTTATTGTTGGTTGACTGGGATTATCAAAGTTAACTGCAACACTTCCTGTAATTTTAGGCCCAAATGTTATATCTAATTTTTGATTAATCTCTGCTTTCCATTCCGGAAATAATGAAATAGAACTTGAAAAAAATTTATAACTTCTAAAAATTTCTTTTTCTCTACCACTTAAAGTTCCTAAAGAACTTTCTATTCTATATCTTGGCCCAATAATATCAACTGAAAATGAAATTAATCCTATAAATATTGGTATTAATAACAACTTTTTCATTAACTATTCTCCTATTCTTTCTTATATATTTAATTATACCCCCCCCCCACATATTTTGTCAATATTTTAAAAATAATTTAAATTATATTTTCATATAGTATATATAGAAATTAAATA
>NZ_LKKV01000057.1:0-205 GCF_001902585.1 Streptobacillus notomytis
ATGCACAGACCTTGCGGGGCTGGTACCGCAACCGCGTGTCGCGGGTGGTGCTGACGTTCCTGCTGACCAACCTGGGCAGCGGCGCGGGCGTGTGGCTGGCCGGTGTGCAGATTTTTCAGCGGCTGCATGGGTGAGTTGGGGGAGTGCGGTCGCCGCATCAGCGCCAGCAGCTGATGCTCTCTGTGTTGTAGGAGCCCACCTGGGC
>NZ_LKKV01000058.1:0-232 GCF_001902585.1 Streptobacillus notomytis
CTGTGAATAAGAGACAGTGCCCGGCCTGCTGGACGTCACGGCATCCATACCGGCAACCACCGCCGCCATTCATCAGCACCGCGCGCAATGCGTCGGCGCGAGTGCGACCGTGCACGCCCTCGGCATCGAACCGGCCGCACGTTTCGCGGCTGTTGTGCAGTGAATACGTATGCACAGGGTCAATGCTGCGCCGCGATGCGCGCTTAGCATCACCGCGCGCCGCACGCCGTGG
>NZ_LKKV01000059.1:0-252 GCF_001902585.1 Streptobacillus notomytis
GCCTCGTTGCTGGCGGGCCTGCTCGAGCGGCCCGCGCGCATCGCACCGAAGTTCTTCTACGACGCACAAGGGTGCGCGCTGTACGGCGCGATCTGCGAATTGCAGGAGTACTACCCCACGCGCACGGAGCGTGCGCTCCTCGAGCGCCATCGGGCCGCCATCGCCCGGCATCTTCCTCGCGGGGCGCAGTGGGTGGACCTCGGCTGCGGCGACGGCAGCAAGTCCCTGCCCTGGCTGGCCGCGATCCAGGCA
>NZ_LKKV01000060.1:0-301 GCF_001902585.1 Streptobacillus notomytis
TAGTAATAGTGCTATAGATAGTGTAAATGAGATAAAAGAGTTTATTAATTAAGGATACAGTTCAAACTGTATCCTTTTTTATTTATATATTGACAAAATACATGGGGGGGGGGTATAATATTTGAGTAAAATAAGTATAAATAGGAGAGAATAAATGAAAAAATTATTATTAATATTATATTTTTCATGTATAATTTCATTTTCAGTTGATGTTACTGGACCAAGGTATAGGGCAGAGGGATCTCTAGGAACTCTTGGTTTTAGAGAACATAAAAAAGTATCGCAAAATAAAAATTTTTTA
>NZ_LKKV01000061.1:0-355 GCF_001902585.1 Streptobacillus notomytis
AAGTTTACCATTCCTACTATGGAACATATATTAATACTCGAAATCAGACTGACAGGTAGTGCAAGTAACATAATTTATCGTTAATAGATTTTGAAACGAAAAAGGAAATCAACTAGATTAAGCGAAGAAAGTTCGTGAATTGGTATGACTGGAATGAAGATAAAAAAGGTAAAAGTTATAAATCAAGACTTCAATTTGATATGGATAGAGTAATTCAAAAAGCAATAAATTGGGAACATTTTCTTAAAATAATGGAACAATATGGATATGAAATTAAGTTTGGAAAGTATATTGCTTTCAAACAGAAAAATCAGCAGAGATTTACCAGAGCGAAAACTATAGGTGATAATTACAC
>NZ_LKKV01000062.1:0-204 GCF_001902585.1 Streptobacillus notomytis
TTAAATAATGGTCTTGAAACAGATACTTCATATCCATCTATAACGGCGTTTATAGCTTTTTTATCTAAATCAGATAAATCAACTTTTGCATAATCTTCTTTAGAAACATGTGGCATAACTTTACTTGTATGTCTATAAAAATCTGCAGCACATTCAGGATTCATAATCTCAGCTATTACAGCTTCAGATAATGCTAATTTATTC
>NZ_LKKV01000063.1:0-288 GCF_001902585.1 Streptobacillus notomytis
TTGCATTTATCTCCTTATTTTCTCCTTTTATTTCTCCCCTTAAAAAACTAATATCTCCCATTATATTATATGATAAATAATAGCCTGGTTCATTTCCTAGTATTGATCCTAGTTCAATATTTCCTCTAGTCTTTACTTCAATAGGGTTTTGTTTTGTTAATACAATATCCTTAAAGCTATCATCTATTAAATACTTTATCTCTCCTGTATATATCCCTCTTATTCCTGCAGGAGTTGAATTCCTTATACTTATAGGTACATCTACATTACTTGAAATTATTATATTTT
>NZ_LKKV01000064.1:0-225 GCF_001902585.1 Streptobacillus notomytis
TTATTACATCTCTTGCTTTTATATTATCAGGGATGATAATTCCATTATCTTTTTATCCTAAAGAACTTATAGTATTTTTAAAATATTAACCACTTAAATTTATAGTAGATACACCAGCTTTAATATTTAATGGTGTTTATAGTTATAAAGAGATTTTTTTCCAAATAGTTATACAGTTGATTTGGATACTTATATTTTCAACTTTATTAAATTCATCAAAAATTA
>NZ_LKKV01000065.1:0-9574 GCF_001902585.1 Streptobacillus notomytis
TCAGTAAGACTTGAAAGGGACTTGTTTTATTATTTAATTCTTTTATAGTAGAATCTATTCATTCATAGCCTTTTGTTTATGTACTTTCTATTTAAATTATGATATAATTGTAGTGGTAAATATAGAGAGGTGATTTTTTTGAAAAAAATTTATTTAGCTGGTGGATGTTTTTGGGGCATGCAAGGTTACTTTAATAAAATACTTGGTGTTGTAAATACAACTGTAGGGTATGCAAATGGTATAACTTCTAATACAAGTTATAGAGAGTTAAAGTTTACTGATCATGTAGAGACACTAGAAATTGAATACAATTCAAATTTAGTAAGACTTGAAGAACTGTTACTTAGATTTTTTAAATTGATAGATCCATTATCAATAAATAAACAAGGTGGAGATATTGGTAGACAATATAGAACAGGAATATACTATATTGATTCATCAGATGTTCCAGTGATAAATAAAGTGTATAGTTTTATTGAAAATAAAATAGGTTCTAAACTTGTTGTTGAAAATGAGCCATTAAGAGAATATATTTTAGCTGAAGATTATCATCAAAATTATCTTGATAATAATCCTGATGGTTATTGTCATATAAATTTAAATTCAGTGAAAGATCCAGTTTTTGATAAGATATATACTAAACCTGAATTGACAGAATTAAGACAAAAATTATCACAATTAGAATTTGATATATCACAAAATAGTGCAACAGAAAGACCTTTTACATCAGAATATGAAAAATTTGATGAAGAAGGAATATATATTAATGTTGTTACAGGAGAACCACTTTTTATGTCACAAGATAAATTTGATGCTGGCTGTGGTTGGCCAAGTTTTACAAAACCGATATTAACAGAGACAGTTAATTTTTATGAAGATAATTCACACGGTATGAATAGAATAGAAGTAAAAAGTGCAAAAGATTTAGCACATCTTGGACATGTATTTACTGATGGACCAAAGGATAAAGGATCATTACGTTATTGTATTAATGGTTCAATATTAAGATTTATTTCAAAAGATAAATTAGAAGAATATGGCTATGGAGATTATATAGTCTTATTTTAAAAGGAGTGAAAATGGCAAAAGAAATTTTAGAAAAATTAGAGGAAATAGAAAAAATTGCTAAGGAAAAATTTGAAACTTCTCAAAAAGAAATTAATTCTAGTATAGAAAGTTTGAAACAAGAGTTAGAACAATCTTTTACACAAAAAGTTAAAGAATACAAAGAGGAATTAATTAATAAATTAGATGAAGAAAAAGAAGAATTAAAAAAATCATTGGAGTATAAGGTTACAGATATGAAAGATAAATCTGAAAAATTATCAAATGACTTTCATAATAAAATTAATTTAGTGATAGAGGAAGTTAAAAATATAGTAATGAAAGGATAAAATATGGCAATAGTAAAGGTTGAAAGGTTTAATTTAATAAGCTTTAAGAATGAACTAAATGCCTTATTGAAACAACTACAAGAATTTGTTGAAGTAGACTTTAGAGAACTTAATTTAGAATTAAATAATTTAAAATCAAATAATAAGGATGAACTAGAAGAAAAGATATATAAGATAGAGTCTATTATTAAAAAGATTAGAAAATATTCCAAGAAAAAACCTTTGATTGAATCTTTAAGAGAAGGGAAAAAGGAATTTAATTATCAAGAACTTGAAAAATATATTAGTAATATAGATATTAATAGTATAGTAGAGGAAATTAATCAAATCTTTTATCAAAAAGAAAGTAAAATTAAGGCAAATGAATCATTGATAAATGAAATAAGGGAATATGAAAAATGGTCTAATCTTGATATTACTAAAAAAGATTTAGAAAAACTTAAAAATGTAGATGTTAATATAGGGAGTATGTCAGTAAAAAATTTTGAAAAATTTAAATTAGAAGAATTAACTTTATCTGAATTAGAAATAGTAGAATATGGAAAAAAAGAAGTTAATTTTATAATTTATTCATATAAAAATGAAAATATTTCAGATAAGCTTAGATTATATAACTTTAATAAATTAAGTATAGATATTGAAAAGCTTCCTATTGTAACAAAAAATGAAAAAATAGAAAAACTTAATAATAATAAATTAGATATTGAAGCTCTTGATAATAAGCTAAATGAAAATGGAAGACATTTAGAAAAATTAGAAATATCTTATGAATATTATAAAACAATATTATTAAAAGAAAATGTTAAAGAGATGTTTAAATCTACTGAAAAATTAAGTGCTATAAGTGGATACATTCCAACTGATAGAAAAGAAGAATTTGAAAAAAGAATAGAAAAAGTATGTGATAAAGATTATTACTTAGAATATGAAGAATTTGATGAAAATTCAAGAGATATCCCTATAAAACTTACGAATAATAAAGTTTTAGAACCATTTGAAACACTTACAGCAACTTATTCATTACCTAAGTATAAGGAAATAGATCCAACTATACTTGTTGCTCCATTTTTCTGGTTATTCTTTGGAATGATGATAGCAGATTTAGGTTATGGTATAGTTGTAAGTATTTTATCAGCTGTATTTTTATTATTTTTTAAATTAGATAAAAACAGTAAATCCTCAGTTAAATTTTTATTCATGCTAGGTTTATCAACTATGTTTTGGGGATTAATATATGGTTCATTATTTGGTTATGAATTTAGCAATTCATTACATTTTTATTCACCAACAAGTAACTATAAACCAGTAATGGTACTTTCAATAATATTAGGTATAGTACATATATTTATAGCTTTAGGTATTAAAGCTTTCATATTAATAAGAGATAAAAAATACTATGATTCATTATGTGATGTAGGATTTTGGATATTAACATTAATTTCTACTGGATATTTTATTTATGCTAAGTTTACAGGATTAACAGGAAACATTGTAGATATTGCTAAGTATACTATGATAATTTCTATGCTTTTAATAATAGCTACAGGTGGTAGAGAAGTTAAAAATATTGGTGGTAGAATAGGTTTAGGGGTATATGCATTATATGGAATTTCAGGTTATATGGGTGATTTAATTTCATATGTAAGGCTTATGGCACTTGGATTATCTGGTGGATATATAGCATATGCTGTAAATATGATAGCATCAATGTTGGGTAATAAATGGTATATGTTAATATTTGTAGCATTGATATTAGTAATAGGACATGGATTTAATCTATTTTTATCAATGTTAGGAGCATATGTGCATACATCAAGACTTATATATGTTGAATTTTTTTCTAAGTTTTATGAAGGTGGAGGAAAACCATTTAAAGATTTTAAAATAAAAGAAAAATATATAAATATTAGAGATAATTAGGAGGAAAATAAAAATGACTTTAGAATTAGTATTAGTAAATTTAGGACCAGCTTTAGGGTATTTAGGAGCAGCACTTGCAGCAATATTATCAGGAATAGGTTCAGCAAAAGCAGTTGGAATGGTTGGAGAGGCTGCAGCAGGGATAGTTATAGAAGAACCAGAAAAATTTGGTAAATCATTAATTTTACAATTATTACCAGGATCACAAGGATTATATGGTTTTGTTATTGCTTTATTGGCTTCAGGACAAATTAATTCAGCTACAACATTTTCACAAGGTGTGGCAATATTAATGGCTTGTTTACCTATAGCATTTGTTGGATTACATTCAGCTTTAGCACAAGCAAGAGTATCAGTTGCAGGGATAACAATACTTGCAAAAAATGAAGAACAACAAGTTAAAGGTATAGTATATGCTGTAATGGTTGAGATTTATGCATTACTTGGATTAGTAATATCTGTAATCTTATTAAACAATATAGCATAGGAGAAAATAATGATATCAAATTTAGAAAATATTATTTCGAAGATAAATGTTGATAGTGATGAAAAAATATCTTTGATAACAGAAGAAGCAAATAAACAAATGAATATTTTAAAAAATGATTTTGATGACAAGTTAAAAATAGAAAAAGAAAATATTGCTAGAAAATTTGAATCAACTAAAACATTAGAACTTGAAAGAATTACTTCAGGTATTGAGTTAAAATGTAAAAATATTTTACTTCAAACAAAACAAACCTTAATATCAGAAACTATAGATAAATTAAGAGAAAATTTAGAGAATATATCTATAGAAGAAATGAAAAGTTTTTTAATGTATAATCTTGAAAAAAGAACTAAAAAATTTGATGATGAAGATATATTATTACCTAAAAAGTTTAGTGGATTATTAGGTTTATTACCTAATATTAAAGTTGATGAAAAAGTAAAAAATGGCTTTATTATTAAATATAAAGGTATTGAGGAAAACTTTAGTTTTGATAGTTTGATTAGATATAAAAGAGAAGAATTAGAAGAAGCAATACAAAAATATTTTGAATAAGGAGAATGAATATGAATAGAAATGATTTCATTTTGCCTGTTTCTATTATAAAAATACAAGAAAAAAAATTATTAACAGAACAAAAATTAATAAGAATGATCGAAACAAATACTTTAAAAGATATTCTTAAAACATTAAATGATACAGAATATGCATTTTCTATGGCTGGGGTGACAAATGATGAAATGTATGAAAAAATTTTATTTAATGAAACTAAAAAAGTATTTAATTTTGTTAGGGAACTTGCTAAAAAAGAGCAAGGAATAATAGATTTGATTGCTTTGAAGTATGAATATCAAAATCTTAAGTTGAGATTAAAAAATGATTATTCAAATTCTGATCTTGAAAAGCATATCTTAGATACAGGTATGAAAAAGGTTGATTTTGAAAACAAACTTTTAATTGCAAAAAAAGAAAAGGATTTACAAAAAGCATCTATCTTACTTGATAAAATGTATTTGGCAGATGTATATAGAAATTCTAGAGATTTAAACGAAGAAATATTTATTAAATATAGTAATATTGTAATAGATAAATATAATATGGTTACTTTTTTAAGATTAAAAAAACAAAATAAAAACATTGATTTTGTAGAGAATATGTTTGTTGATGGTGGAAGTATTTCAAAAGATGATATAATAAAAGTATATGAAAATGATACATACTTACCTGTATTTAAGAAATTAACTATAGCTAAATATTGGGATAGATTTGAAAAAGATAGTAATATTTCAGAAATTGAGAAAATGTTTGATAATATGATAATCAATTTAGCGATAGATTATAGAAATGTTATTATAGGTCCAGAACCAATATTTACATATATTATTGCTAAAGAATATGAAATGAAAGCACTTAGATTAATTATGTCAGGTAAATTAAATAATATAGACACAGAATTAATTAAAGAGAGATTGAGAGGTGTTTATGTATAAAATAGCTGCTATTGGAGATAGGGACACTGTAATTTCTTTTAAGGTGTTAGGAATTGATGTATTTAGTATAGATAATTTTGAAAATGAAGAAATGAGTATACAAAAAATAAAGTCAACTATAGATTATTTAGCAAGTAATAAATATGGAATAATATTTATTACAGAGGAATATGCAAAAAGAGCAGAAGAAGTTTTAGAAAGATATAAGACAGAAGTTCTTCCTATGATTACGCTAATACCTAATAATAGTGGTAGTTTAAATCTAGGAATGTCAAAAATAGATGAGAATATAGAAAAGGCAATAGGAACTAATATCTTTTAACGAAGGGAGAAAATACTTTGCAAGGGAGAATAGTAAAAGTATCAGGACCACTTGTAGTTGCTGAAAATATGCAACACGCTAATGTATTTGACATGGTAAAAGTTGGTAATGATAAGCTTATAGGTGAAATAATAGAAATGAGGGGAGATAGAGCCTCTATACAAGTATATGAAGAAACTACTGGAATAGGAACAAATGAACCTGTAGAGACTACAGGAATGCCTCTATCAGTTGAGTTAGGACCAGGACTTTTAGAAAATATGTTTGATGGTATACAAAGACCTCTTGATAAAATAAAACAAAAAGTTGGAGATTTTCTATTAAAAGGAGTAGAAGTTAATGCCTTAGATAGAGAAAAAATCTGGGAATTTATTGCAACTAAATCAATAGGAGATGAAGTAAGTTCAGGATATATACTAGGAACGGTACAAGAAACAGAAGTAATTAATCATAAAATAATGGTTCCTATAGGTGTAGAAGGTAAAATAAAAGAAATAAAAAGTGGAAACTTTACAGTAGAAGATACTATAGCTGTAATAGAAACAGTAAATGGTGATGTTAATGTAAATATGATACAAAGATGGCCAGTAAGAAAAGGTAGAAAATATGCTAAAAAAATAAATCCTGATGAACCATTAATTACAGGACAAAGAGTAATAGATACATTTTTCCCAGTATCTAAGGGAGGAACAGCATGTGTTCCTGGTCCATTTGGTTCAGGTAAAACTGTAGTACAACATCAATTTGCTAAATGGGGAGATGCACAAGTAGTAGTTTATGTTGGTTGTGGAGAACGTGGAAATGAAATGACAGATGTATTAATGGAATTTCCAGAAATTATAGATCCACTTACAGGAAAATCACTTATGCAAAGAACAGTATTAATTGCTAATACTTCAAATATGCCTGTTGCTGCAAGGGAAGCCTCAATATATACAGGGATAACTATAGCTGAATATTTTAGAGATATGGGTTATTCAGTATCAATAATGGCAGATTCAACTTCTCGTTGGGCAGAAGCTTTAAGAGAAATGTCTGGACGTTTAGAAGAAATGCCTGGAGATGAAGGATATCCTGCATATCTATCATCAAGAGCTGCAGATTTCTATGAAAGAGCAGGTAAAGTAATTTGTCTTGGAGAAGATGAAAGAATAGGGGCACTTACAGTTATAGGAGCAGTGTCACCTCCAGGTGGAGATATTTCAGAACCAGTTTCGCAAGCTACATTACGTATAGTTAAAGTATTCTGGGGATTAGATGCACAACTTGCATACAGAAGACATTTTCCAGCTATTAACTGGTTAAATTCTTATTCATTATATCAAACTAAGGTTGATGAGTGGATGGATAAAAATGTTGATGAAAAATTCTCATCTAATAGAACTATGGCTATGAAATTACTACAAGAAGAAGCAGGACTTCAAGAAATTGTAAGGTTAGTAGGTAAGGATACTTTATCATTTGAAGACCAATTAAAACTTGAAGCAGCTAAAAGTATAAGAGAAGATTATTTACAACAAAATGCATTCCATGAACAAGATACTTATACTTCTCTTGATAAACAAAATAAGATGCTAAATATGGTATTACACTTCTATAATCAAGCTCAAAAAGCTCTGAAAAAGAATGTATATGTAAATGATATATTAGAATTAGAAGTTAGAGAAAAAATTGCTAGAGCAAAATATTTATCAGAGGAAGATATATATAAGATAGATGAAATAAATAAAGAAGTTGAAGAAAAAATTAATGAACTTATCTCAAGACAAGGGGAGGTAATGTAGTGATTAAAGAATATAAAACAATTAATGAAATAGTTGGACCATTAATGACTGTTGAGGGAGTTGAAGGTGTAAGCTATGATGAATTAGTAGAAGTAGAAACACAAAATGGTGAAATAAGATTTGGAAAAGTTTTAGAAGTAAATGAAGATAAGGCAGTACTTCAGTTATTTGAATCACCAGCAGGTATAAATATGAGAGATTCTAAGGTTAGATTTTTAGGAAGACCTTTAAAATTAAGAGTTTCTGAAGATATGATAGGTAGAGTTTTTGATGGTTTAGGTAGAGAAAAAGATAATGGACCAAAAATAGTTGCTGAAAAATCTTTAGATATTAATGGACTTGCATTAAATCCAGTTGCAAGAGATTATCCATCTGAATTTATACAAACAGGTGTTTCTGCAATAGATGGATTAAATACTTTAGTAAGAGGACAAAAATTACCAATATTTTCTGGTTCAGGACTTCCTCATGCTGAACTTGCAGCTCAGATTGCAAGACAGGCTAGAGTATTAGGAGATGGAGAAAAATTTGCTGTAGTTTTTGCTGCTGTAGGAATAACTTATGAAGAAGCAGAGTTTTTCATTGAAGATTTTAAGAAAACAGGAGCTATAGATAGAGCAGTTCTATTTATTAATTTAGCTAATGATCCTTCAGTAGAAAGAATTGCAACACCAAGAATGGCATTAACTTGTTCAGAATATTTAGCATTTGAAAAAGGAATGAATGTTTTAACTATAATTACAGATTTAACAAATTATTGTGAAGCTTTAAGAGAAATTTCAGCTGCAAGAAAAGAAGTTCCTGGAAGACGTGGATACCCAGGATATCTATATACAGATTTATCAACATTATATGAAAGAGCTGGAAAACTAAAAGGGAAACCAGGATCTATTACTCAAATCCCGATATTAACAATGCCAGAAGATGATAAAACTCATCCAATTCCAGATTTAACTGGATATATTACTGAAGGACAAATAGTTCTTTCAAGAGAATTATATAAGAAGAATATAATGCCACCTATTGATGTTTTACCATCACTTTCAAGATTAAAAGATAAAGGTATAGGGAAAAATAAAACAAGAGAAGATCATGCAGATACAATGAATCAATTATTCTCAGCTTATGCAACAGGTAAGGAAGCAAAAGAATTGGCAGTAATATTAGGAGAATCTGCATTGTCTGATACAGATAAACAATTTGCAAGATTTGCAACTGAATTTGAAGAAAAATATGTTGGACAAGGATTTACATTAAATAGAAGTATAATAGATACTCTTGAGCTTGGTTGGGATTTATTAAGAATATTACCTAAAAATGAGCTTAAGAGAATTAGAGATGAATACTTGGAAAAATATCTTGAAAAAAAGGATAATTAATTATGGCTAGATTAAATGTAAACCCAACAAGAATGGAGTTAAGTAAACTTAAAATAAAGTTGGTTACAGCTAAAAAAGGGCATAAATTACTTAAGGATAAGCAAGATGAATTAATGAGAATATTTATAGAAATAATAAAACAAAATAGAGAAATGAGAAAGAGAGTAGAGGACAAATTAATAGGTTCACTTAAAAATTTCGCTATATCTAAATCATTAATTTCAGAATCTTCTTTTGAAGAATCTGTTGCTGTTCCAAAGATTAGTTTTGAAGTAAATGTAGCGAAGAAAAATGTTATGAGCGTTAGAATACCTCAGCTTACTTTAGAAAAAAATGGTGATGATGATGATATTTACCCTTATTCATTTGCCTCTACAAGTTCAGAATTAGATATGGCTGTGGAAGATTTAAGTAATATTATGAATGAGTTATTAAAGCTTTCTGAAATTGAAAAATCTGCACAATTAATGGCAGATGAAATAGAAAAAACAAGAAGAAGAGTTAATGCTTTGGAATATATGACTATACCAACTTTAGAAGAAACAATAAAGTTTATTAGAATGAAACTTGATGAAAATGATAGAGGAGCTATCATTAGATTAATGAAAGCTGGAATAAAAAATTAATATATAGTAAATGGCGAATTATTTCGCCTTTTTTTATACTTTTGAATTAAAATTTCAAAAAATAATTAAAAAATGTAAAAAAATTTCATTCTAAGTAATTGACATTATAAAAAGTTAAGGTATAATATTAGCGTAGAAATATATATAGTATTAGGAGAGAATAAATGGC
>NZ_LKKV01000066.1:0-21447 GCF_001902585.1 Streptobacillus notomytis
CAAGCACTTGCTATTTTTAAATATTTTCTATACTTTTCTTCAAGATCTTTATTTAAATTATTATTATTCATAGACTTATCATTATTTTTATTTGAGTTATTCTTTTTCAACGAGTCTTCAATTTCTTTTTCTAAGTTTAAGTATTCATCATATTTATCTTTTGTTAACTTATCTTTTAAATCTACATTTTTATCCGTTAACGCATCATATCCAAATCTATCCTTATTATTTCTTTCTTTTGCTACTGAATAAGAACCCAATGCAACAGAATTGTGAGATTTTACTTCAGAATTACTTCCTAAAGCTGTTGCTCCAAATAAATTATCATCTATTTTACTATCTGCTCCTATAGCAACATTATTTTCACTATGTTTCCCATTAGATTTTGCCCTATGTCCTATAACAACTCCATTAAGCTGAGAATGAGTATCCTCTCCTATAGATATACCTCTATTATGACTTATAGCCTTTTTTCCTAATGCTATAGATCCTGAGTTAGCTTTACTCTCTGCACCTATTGATATGGCATTTTGTCCGTCTGTATATGTGTTTCTACCTATGGCTATACTATCTGTTGTGTTAGCATTTGCCTTTTCTCCTATTGCTATCGCATTCTTTGAATTAGCTTGTGAGCTTGTTCCTATAGCTATTGCATTTGAAGGATCAGTGCCATTAATATTTTTAGGCGATCCTACATAGGCCCCTTTCCCTATAGATATACCACTAGTTGCTTTAGAGGTTGCCTCTGATCCTATTGCTATAGATTCTTGCTTTTCAGCTTCTGCCTTATATCCTATAGCTATCGATTTATCTCCATTGTTTTTTGCTTCACTTCCTATTTTTACTTTATTATTATCTACACTTATATTTGAACTTGTATTTGTGTATGTAACCACAGAAGCAAATAAAAGAATAGTAATTAAATTATTTCTTTTCATTTTAACTCATATAATACATTTTACTATATTATATACATTACCCTCCTCATATATTTTATAATTTTTTGTAAAATTATACTTCCGTATTATATCAAAATAAATATTATTTTGTAAATACATAAACAAATTTATTTTATTCAGTGTAAATTTTTTATTTGATTTTACTATCATAAGGATTTAAAATTATTTCTTTTCCATCTAAATTTACTTTTTGCTCATTATTAGATAAATTATGTAGAAGTGTTTTTTCACTATCTTTATATTTCATCTTATACACAAATACCTTATTATTCCCTATTTCTACTGGCTCAAATTTTCCATATTTTAACTCATCATTTTCTTTTCTAATTCTTATCCACAGCTTATAATGATTTAAAAGTGAATTAGAATCCATTTTCTGACTATAATAATCCTTTGTTTCTATATTAAGTTCTACAGGTTCCCATCTTGTTTGAAATTCATCATTCCATATATATGGTTCTCTTATTAACTCATCTGGTTTTTTACCTTTCATTCCTAATTCTTCACCATAATATATATACGGATTACCAGGTAGGGTAAGTAGTATACTTGCAGCAACTTTTTGTCTTTCAAGATCAGGTAACTTTTCTGAAAGTCTACTTTGATCATGATTAGTTAAAAATGGAGCATCTATATATTCTTTATTACTTTTTTCATATAAATTATACACCCTTGTTAATTTTGAACTAAGTTCTTTAGCACTTTCTCTAATTAAAGCATTAATTATAACTTTTTCTGAAAATTCAAAATTAAAATTAGAATCAAATACAGTAAAGTATTTAGAAACTATCTCAGGTGCAGTCCATACTTCTCCTACTATATACACATCTTTTTTAATTTTAACTAATTCATCCCTAAATTCAGACCACCATTTAATGTTCTCCTCAAGTAAATTAACATCATTTGAATATTCTCCTTTACCATAAGCATGTGGTGCCGCATCTATTCTATATCCATCTATTCCTACCTCATTTATCCAATATTTAGATATCTTATGTATTTCTTTTCTAACCTCTTTTTCTCTTAAATTTAAATCTGGCATTCCACTCCAGAAAATACCAAAATATTTTTCCTCATCATTTAAATTATGCCATGCTCTCCCTCCAAGTGGAGCTGATTTAAAATCAATTTTTTCATTATTATTCTTTTCTATTCTATAGAACTTCCTATATTTACTATTCTTATCTACAAGTACATCCTTAAACCAAGGGTGTTCACTGCTAGTATGATTTATTGGTAGATCTATAATTACCTTTATACCTAACTCATGACTAGCCTTAACAAGTTTTTTAAAATCTTCTATATCACCATATTCAGCATCTATATTATAGTAATCAATAACATCATATTTATGATAACTAGGAGAAGAAAAAATCGGAGTTAACCATATACCTTCTATTCCTAAATCTTTAAGTTCAGGGAGTTTTGCTCTTATACCATTTAAATCTCCTATACCATCTCCATTAGAATCAGCAAAAGATCTAACAAATATTTCATAATATATGGCAGTTTTAGCAATCTTATCCTCATGTGTATTCTCATATTTCTTTGATTTAACACAACTAAATATTAATGTAAATACAGCTATTAATGTTAAAATGCTTTTTTTCATATATTCATACCTTTCTAGTTTATTTAAAAATAGAGGCAGTACATAATACTACCTCTAACCTATTTTTGACTTAATATTAATGGTTTTCCATCTACTATTGCAACAGAGTGCTCAAAATGAGCTGATCTTTTTTTATCTTGAGTAACAACTGTCCACATATCTTTTAAAATTTTAACCTTAAATGTCCCTATATTTACCATAGGTTCTATAGCTATTACTAAACCATTTTCTATTTTTAATCCTGTATTTGCTTTACCATAATTTAATACATAGGGATCTTCATGCATAGCAAATCCTACACCATGCCCTGAAAAATCTCTTACAACTGAAAATCCAAATTTTTCTACATATTGTTGTATAGCAAATCCTATATCTCCTATCCTATTTCCTACCCTTGCTTGTTCTATTCCTATTTCTCTAGCTTTTTCTGTAACTTCTATAAGTTTTCTTGATTTATCATCAATATTTCCAACAGCAAATGTTTTAGCAGCATCTCCAAAATATCCATCAAGTATAGTAACGGTATCTAAAGAAAGTATATCTCCTTCTTTTAATATCTCAGTCTTACTTGGTATTCCATGAACAACTTTTTCATTTATTGAAATACAAGTACTTGCTGGATAGGGTGGATATGGCCAACCTATATCATAACCTTTAGTTCCAGGAATTGCACCTTGGCTTATTATGTAGTCTTCACATATTGCATCTATCTCCCAAGTTGATATTCCAGGTTTGATATATTTAGGAATAATATCTTCATAAAGTCTAGCAATTATTTCATTAGCTTTCTTTATCTTCTTTATATCCTCTAAAGTTTTTAATTTTACCATTTTTACCCTTTCTGGTTATTATATATTGCAATTATTAGATAAAATATCTATTATTTCTTCTGTAATATATTTACTTTCTCTTTCTCCTTGAACCTCAGATACCTTACCTTGATTTTTATAATACTCTAAAACTGGAGCAGTTTGATTTCTATAATTTTTTAATCTTTTCTTAACAACTTCTGCACTATCATCTGCTCTTTGTTCTAAATCTTCTGGATTTTCATCTACAGGTGGATTATATATTATATGATATATTTTACCAGTTTTTTTAGAAACTCTTCTTCCTGTAATTCTTTTTAATATTTCATCATCTTCTACAACTAAAGCTATTACTTTTTCTATTGATTTTTCTTGTTTTTCTAATATTTTATCTAAAGCTTTAGCTTGCTCTACCGTTCTTGGATAACCATCTAAGATAAATCCTTTTTCAGTATCAGCCTCTTTTAATCTTTCCTCTACTAATCCATTAACTATGTCATCTCCGACTAAGTTTCCTGCATCCATTATTTTTTTAGCTTCAAGACCAAGAGGAGTTTGATTAGCTATAGCTGCTCTTAATATATCTCCTGTTGATATTTGAGGTATTTCAAATTTCTTTATTAATTCTTTAGCCTGAGTACCCTTACCAGCGCCTGGTGGTCCAAATAAGACTATATTCATATTTATCATCTCCTTAATTTTTCTAACATAAGTATAGCATTTAAAAATTGAGATTGTCAATTAAGAATAAATGTTAAATATTACTTAATTCTCATTTAAAATATCTGCAATAATATCAACAGATTTTTTAGCTTCAGGTATAGGGAAAAGTGGATAATCATGATTTAAATTTTCTCCTACAATTAAATTAAATTTAACTTTTTCTTTTCTTAGTCTATCTACAAGTAACATAATATCAGGATAAAGTATATCTCTAGTTCCTGTAATTATTGTTAAATTCTTTAAAGCACTCACATCACCAAAAATTGGACTTAATCTTGAATCCTTTAAATCTTGCCCATCTGACCAAAATTTAGCTGCAGCCATAAGTTTTGAGCTTTGTAACCAAGGATCAACTTTCTCATAAATTAAGATATCTGAATTTTCCATAGTTAAATCTACCCAAGGTGAAATTGCTATTATTTTTTTAGGGGCTTTTATACTAAGTTTTTTTAATTCTTCTGTTAGACCTAAAGCAAAACCTCCACCTGCACTATCTCCCATTAAAACTACATCCTTATCCTTTGATATTTCTTTATAAAGAGAAATTACTTTTTCATATGCATCCTTAAAATTATACTTAGGAGCTCTTGGATAGATTGGTAATATTACTCTTATATCCGACTTTTTTATTAAATTATATAAGAATGTAAAGTGATTAGGATCAGGTTCATGAATGTATGAACCTCCATGAAGATAAATTACAACATCTCCTTTACCATTCTCATTTAAATGTAAAACTTGCATGCCCATGTATTCTTTAATTAATATATTTTCATAATATCCATTAGGAAGCATATACAACTCTTCTTTCATGCACTTTCTTTCCCTTAACCATGCTTCCATTTTTTCCTGTGTAACTTTCTCATAATTAGTTACTTTTAAATAAATTTCTGCTACAGTTGCTAACACACTTCTTTTGTAATAAAATCTTGATGATAAAAAGATAGTCAATATTAAAAATATTGCTATCATAATTATCAATTTAAACATTTGTTTCATATTACTCCTTTTAAAATAACCACACGATTATCAATATTTTTCTCTAATATTTAATACACTTTTAAGATTTTTAGCTTTATATATATAACTATTTTAAAAATAAATTTTTTAAATTATCTCCAATAAATATCAAATTCTTCTTAATACTATATGACTTATACAAAAAATTAAATATTAATAAAATGCTTTTTTTACTTTTATTTTTTTCATTACAACTCTAAAAAAACATATAAAATAGAATTTATTTTAACAAAAAAATAATTCACCTAAAGTAATATACTATTTCCAGTTAACTATATATTTTTACTTATATGATAAAGATATTCTATTTTTATTATACATTAAAATTAAAAAAGTTAGAATATATTTATAAAATATTTTCCAACTTTAAATTTTCAAATAACTCTATTTTACTTCCATCTTCACTCTTCTATTTAAATATTTTACTTTTTTTTGTATCAACTATATTACTCTACACTGTCAGTATATATAATCCAAAAGCATTCATCTTTCTTTAATTTAGTCCTCATATATTTATCATATATTACTAAATTTTTATAATATTACTATTCCTTAATTACATCTTTATTTTAATTTCTATTTGAAAAATAATTTCTTAAATTTAAATTCCAGATAAATCTATAATTAACTATAAAAAAGTTTTTTATAATTTAAGTACATATCATATCTTATTTTCATGATTTATCAAGCATTTAAACACAAAAATTCAAAAATAAAATTAAGATTTTAATTAATTTTACCAATTATATCCTATTTTTGCATTTAAACTAATTTTATGCAAATCTTTATATAACTTTTCATTATTATTAGTATTTCCATCAAATCTTAAATATGTATCAATATTAAATTTGTCAACTTTATAATTCAATCCAAATTTAAAATCATATGATATCCCTATATTATTTATATAATCTTTCCATTTAGAATTTTCAATTTTATCTTTTATAAATTCATCATTTCCATTTAACTCAACACCTGAAGTTCTAAAAATCTCATCATCAACTTGTAAATCTCCAATAAATTCATTTACATCAATAATTATTGGCTTATCATGTAAACTACTTTCTGAACTCATTTCTCTTTTTCTATATTTCTCTATTTTTAATTTTGAAGTTATACCAACATTCTCATAATTAAATCCCAATTTAGAGTTTAAATATATATTTAAATTTTTAATTAAACCATACTCAATTAAAACTCCACTTGATAAAGTATTTTTAAAAATATGGTTTATCTCATTTGAAGTTATTATTCTATCATATAATGTTGATGAATATGAATTATCTTCATTTTCTGGAATTCTTTCTGATATTGTATCCAACAAATTATCTTCAGTATAAATATTAGAATATGTTATTGATGGTGTAATACTAGTATAATTTTCAATTTGTGGATAAATTTTTAGATTTTTAATAATATTAAATTTTTTAGAGTATTTATTATATAATTCAAAACTATTTTGATGAACATATTCATCATAAATTCTTTGAACTCCTTGATGTAAATCAGATTCTATAATTTCATTCTCTCTATTAATTATATTTTTATACTTCCCATAATTATATTTATATGCAATAAAACTTTCTATATCACCTTTATTATTTTTTAATTTAAATTTAGCATTTGCTACTATTGCAAAAATATGAGCATGAGTTTTTAAGAATAAATCTCCTAACTTATTATCATAATGAATAAATCCTCCTATTTTAGCATTATCTCTAATAGAATAATTTCCACCAACAGTTACATTTAATCCTTGAATATCTTCTCTTGAAGCTCCTATATTTGATCCTATTTTAAAATAAACATTATCTTCAAAAGTTGGTTCTAACTTATAATTTGAATATGCTTTAAATCTAATTAATTGATAATTACGAAAACTTCTGTTTTTTAATAATGCTAATGTCTTTACTTTTCTTAAACTTTCATAATTTTTATCATTTCTAAACAATCCATCTTGTTCTAATTTTTTAAATCTATTTATAAATTCTTCAATTTTTGAATCTTCTAAATCATTATATGATTTATATGTACTACTTTCTATCATTTTTTTAACTTCAACTAATTTTTCTCCAAAAATATAATCGTGTATATCTTTATCAAGCTTCACAACGTCATTTAAAATATCCGATTCGGATAAAGATATTAAACTTACTAAAGTACTGAAAAATAACAATAATCTTTTCATTATAACTATGCTCATTTATATCTATATACAAATATTTTACCCCCCCCCCCAAAAAAAAATATTTTGTCAATGTTTTTATTATTAATCCTGAAAAAATATTAAACCTACCTTTAATCTTAATTATATTTATTATTTTCATATTTATATTTTAGTTTTACATTTCATTATTTAATTCTTTATTTTTTATTATAAAAATTGTATAATACACATGATATAAATATAGCATGAAAGGAGCTAATATGAAAAAAATTATTTTAATTTTTTCTGCATTAGCAATTGTTAGTTGCTCAACAATAACTAAAACTCTAATAAAAACTACAAATTTTATATATAGGGGAGAAAAAGAAGTTCTACTAAAAATAGGTAGAACTGCTGCCTACTATGAATTACCTTGGGATCATAAAAAAAATACAACACATAAAACAATATTATATAACGGAAATGTAAAATTAGAATTAATTAAAAAAAGTGAAAAGAAAAATGATTCAGTTATCTATTACGCTCACGGTGGTGCTTTCATTTATCCACTATCTAACATATATAGAAACCTTGCTGAATTTATGTTAGGAATCAACGATAATTATGATTTTGTATTCGTTGATTATAGACAACTTCCTTATAGTTTTTATCCTAGTGGACATAATGATTATGATATTGGATTAGAATATGCATTTGAAAATTACAAAAATGTATATACTTTCGGAGATTCTGCTGGAGGACATTTAATAGTTTCTACATTATTAAAAAGAAGAGATGAAAAAAGAAAAATGCCGGATGCAGTAGTGCTTTTATCTCCATTTTTAGATATATCTCATAGTTTAGAAAGTAGAAAAACAAACATTAAAACAGATCTTTTAATAGGCTCTTCTGTTGAAAATTATGATCTTTCTAAACTTCTTAAAGATAATGAGTATTTTAAATATGAAAAAGATAAAAAACATCCATATATTTCACCAGTTTTCGGAGATTTTAAAGGATTTCCACCTACATATATAGAGGTTAATAATGGTGAATTATTATACGATGAATCTATAATAGTCAAAGAAAAATTAGACAAAGAAAATATAGAGAATAAGTTGGTTACTGTAGATGGACTTTTCCATGTTTATCATTTGTTACAATTTAATGAAGCTAAAACATCTTTAAAACTAATATTTGAATTCCTTGATGAGAAAAGACTAGGGGGTAAATAGTTTATGAATATACAAGAAATATTTAAAGGTGTAGAATATAGGATATTAAACTTAATCAAAGAAGATAATTTTAAAGATATGTCTTATGATTCTAGAGAAATTAAAGAAGATGACATATTCATTGCCTTAATAGGTAATATAACAGATGGGCATAACTATATCTCAGAAGCTATTAAAAATGGTGCTAAAATGATAATAGCTGAAAGGGAAGATTATACTTATCCTAAAGATATTACTGTAATTTTAGTTAAAAATTTAAGGGATAATCTTGGATATATTGCAAGTAATTTCTATAATTACCCTCAAAAGAAATTGAAAATAATAGCTGTCACAGGTACAAATGGAAAAACAACAACTACATATATTCTAGAAGCCATATTTAAAAATTCTGCAAGAATAGGAACTACTGGTTATAGGATACTTGATAGTGAATATACGGCTAAAAATACTACCCCTGAATCTTTAGATTTAATAAAATTAATGAAAGAAGCAGTAGATAAAAATGTAGAATATTTTTTAATGGAAGTAAGTTCTCATGCACTATGTCAGGGTAGAGTTAAAATGTTAGAATTTGATAGTGCTATTTTTACTAACTTAACCCAAGATCATCTTGATTTCCATCAAACCTTAGAAAAATATTTTGAAGCAAAAGCTTCTATAGTTAATTATCTAAAAGATAATGCTAGGCTTATTATAAACAAAGATAATGAATATTGTAAACGTTTATTAAACATTTCAGATTCTTTTTCATTAAAAGAAAATGCAACCATTAATGGAGAAGTTTTAGAATATACATTAAAGGGAATGAAAGTAAAAATATCTAAAAGTGATAAAGAATATATTTTTACAACAAAATTAATGGGTGAATATAATTTACAAAATATCTTAGGAGCTATAATTTCTGCATATAACTTAGGTGTAAGTTTAGATGATATTATTAATTCAATTAAGGATATTAATTCAATAGCAGGAAGATTTGAAATAATTGATAATGATAAAGATGTTATGGTTGTAGTAGATTATGCACATACAGCAGATGGATTAGAAAATATATTAAAAACTCTATCAATTATGAAAAAAAATAAAATAGTAACACTATTTGGAGCTGGTGGAGATAGGGATAAAACTAAAAGAGCTAAAATGGCTAAGGCTGCATGTAAGTACAGCGATTTAATATACTTAACTTCAGATAATCCAAGAACTGAAGATCCTGAAATGATATTAAATGATGTAGAAAAAGGAATAGAATCTTATATCCCGTATTTTAAAATTTGTGATAGAGAAATAGCAATTAAAAAAGCTATACAAAACCTACAAAAAAATGATATACTACTAGTTGCTGGAAAAGGGCATGAAGACTACCAAATTATAGGTCGAGAAAAAATACATTTCGATGATAGAGAAATGGCTAGAAAATATTTAGGAGGTAAATAAATTGAAAAAGTTACTATTTACAATTTTTACTTTTATTATGTTAATTAGTTGTTTTGGAAATAATGAAAACGACGAAAATGTTTTAAACATTTACACTTGGACATATTTTATTCCTGAAAAGATTATAAAAGACTTTGAAAAAGAAACAGGAATTAAAGTTAATCTTAGCTACTATGATAATAACGATACTATGTTGGCTAAATTAATGATAGGAAATGAAGAGGGAAATTATGATATAGTTTCACCATCAACTGATTACATTCCTATTATGATAAAATCAGGCTTATTAGAAAAATTAGATAAATCTAAATTAGGTAAAACTTTTGAGAACATAAATGAAAAATTAAATTTAATGGAAATTTCTAAAGTATATGATGAAGGATTAAATTATTCTATTCCTTATTCATTCATGGCAACAGGAATAACAGTAAATAATGAAATTGTTGGTAATAATTTTGTTAAAACTCCTGATATATTCTTAAATGAAAAATTCAAAGGTCGTATGACTATGTTAGATGATGGACGTGAAGTTCTAGGACTTGCTCTGCAATATCTTGGTTACCAATCTGATTCAAAGAATATTAATGAATTAAACGAAGCAAAAGAAAAAATACTTTCTTGGGCAAAAAATTTAGCTAAATTTGATTCTAATGCTTCTGGAAAAGGTATGGCTAGTGGTGAATTCGCTATATCTCATGGTTATCCAGATGTATTTTATGAGATTGAAAGAGAAGAAGAAAGTAAATTTACTTACTTTATACCAGAAGGTGCTATGATGTATATAGATTCAATGTCTATACCTGCAAATTCTAAACATAAGGATAATGCATATAAATTCCTTGAATTTTTATACAGACCTGAAAACTTCATTGAAGTATTACAAGTATTAAGAAACCCAAGTATAATTAAGGGGGTAGAAGAAAATTCAGAAGTTAAACCAATAATTTCTTTTGAAGAAATAATAAGTAAATCTACATTACCTCGTGCTTTAGATGATGAAACTAAAGAATTACACGACAAAATATGGACAGAAATTAAATCAAGTGGGAAATAGCTCTTTTAGAGCTATTTTTTATATCCCCACCCTTATTATATTCCCATTTTATATGTCTTTCACTCTACTTAGTTCTGTTGATTTTTTTCATAATTTAGTATATACTTTAATAAATATTAAACGAAGAGGTGTAAAAATGAAATCAATAAAGAAAACATTAATAATTAATATATTAGCACTTGGATTTTCAACTATTGCTAATGCTAGTTTTACTTTTAATGGTTATTCATACGGAACTGAACCATTACTAACTGTAAACCAAGAAACTAATGAAAAATTTAGTATATTAAAATTTACTGCAAAAGAAACTAAAATTTCAGATAAGATAAATTATAGAATAGAAAGAGCTATAAACGATATGATTAAAGATGAAAATACTAAAGCAAATGTATTTTTAACAGCAAATAATTCAAAATTTATGTCTGTAATAATTGTTGCAGCTAAAACAGATCCAACTAATAATAATGTAGAAAATTCATATAGAGGAATGGTATTTGACAGTAATACTGGTAAAGAATTAAAATTATCTGATATTTTTGTTGATCAATATCAAGAAGTTTTAAGACCAACATTAAATGATAAAATAAGAGCTTTTGGAATGAAAGCAAGTAATAAATACTCAGATTGGGATTCTGTAAGTTCATTTTACTTAGAAGAAGATGCATTAACATTAATATTTAACAAAGGAAAAGCAACTGATTCATTTGATGGTATATTATTTATTCCATTTTTATTACCAACAGTACAACAATTACTTAAATAGGTGTATTTATGGAAACTAAATGGATACTTTCTGAAACTAGAGCTAAATTAACTAGCTTTGATTTGCCAATAGATAATAATATACTTAATATATTGGCAAATAGAGGTATAGTTGATGAAAAAGATGTAGTTAATTTTATTAATCCTAGTCTTGAAAATCTGGAAGATCCTTTAAGATTAAAAGATTTAGGACTTGCTGCTTCATATATATTAGAAGCTATAAAAGAAAATAAAAATATATGTATCTATGGTGATTATGATGTAGACGGTATTACCTCTACATCTCTTTTGTATTTAGCATTTAAAAAAATTGGGGCAAAAAATGTTGACTACTATATCCCCCTAAGAAATGAAGGCTATGGTTTAAATAAGGATGCAATACAAGAAATTAAGGATAAAGGCACTGACCTTATTATCACAGTAGATTGTGGTATTAGTTCTTATCATGATGTTGAATTTATTAATTCATTGTCTATGAAAGCCATAATAACAGATCATCACGATATTCCTAGTGATAAAAAACTTCCAAGAGCCTTGGCTTGCGTTAATCCTAAAAGATCTGATAATGAATATTCATTTCCAAATATTGCAGGAGTTGGTGTAGCATTTCTTTTAGCATATGAACTTTTTAGAAAACTTGATATGAAAGAAGAAATATATACATATTTAGACATAGCTTCACTTGGAACCATAGCTGATATTATGCCTATAATAAAAGAAAATAGAATAATAGTAAAATATGGATTAGAAAGACTTAAAAATAGTTCTAATCTAGGGCTAAGAACAATATTAAATAAATTGGAATTAACAAATAAGGAACTTACTACAGGAGATGTTTCATTTAAAATTGCACCTGTATTTAATGCCGCTGGTAGATTAGCTGATGCAAAACTTGGAGTTAAGTTACTAATTAGTGATAACCAAAATGAAGTAAATGTTTTAGCAGATAATCTAATATCTAATAATATTGATAGAAAAAAAATACAAGATGAAATTATAGTAAATGTTTTAGAGGAAATAGACAATACAGATATTAATAATAAATATATATTAATATCACATTCTCCTAATTATCATCATGGTATAATTGGAATAGTAGCCTCAAAAGTTCTTGAAACATACTATAAACCCTGTATAATTATGGAAGAAAATCCAGAAGAAGGTATAGCTGTAGCATCTTGTAGATCTATAGATGGTTTTAATATTACTAAAGCATTGTCATCTGTTTCTAATCTACTTATTAAATTTGGTGGTCATGCTAATGCAGCTGGATTTACAATTAAACTTGAAAACTTAGATGTCTTCAAAGAAAAGATAGAAAAATATGCAAAAGAACAGTTAGAAAATATTAAACTAACTAAAAATATTAAAATAGATATGAAAATTCCTGCTCAAAAAATTAGCTATGAGTTTATACAAAGTCTAAACTTATTAAAACCATTTGGGTTTGGAAATTCTACTCCACTTTTAATGAGTGAAAATTGTATAATACATAATCCAAAAACAGTTGGGAATAATGAACAACATTTAAAATTTGATATAGATCAAAAAGGATTTTCTGTAAAAAATGCAATTTGGTTTAATGGTGGAAACAATTTAAAAGAATTAAGAAAAAATCATATATTTTATGATGTAGTATTTAAACTTGAAACTAATGAGTATAAAGATAGATTTTATCCTAGTATAATGATAGAGGATATGAAACAATCTAAATTAAAAGATGATAGATTTCAATATTATCATTCTATGTATAATACTTCTTTTCCTATGAAATCAGTATTTTACACAACTATAGATTTAAGTGATATTGAACTTGATAAAATATATCTTAAAAAGAATTTTAATTCATATTCTGTTATGTCAGGTCAAAAATCTATTTCAAAACTTGACTCAAATGTATCTACATTACTATGTAATTTAAACGATTTTTATGGATTTGAATTTGATATTAAAATTGAAAACATTGAAAATAGGGATAACCATAAAATAGTACATATATTGATAAAGAGAAACTATAACTTAACAAACTATTCTAACCAGGACAAAGTTCAATTTAGAAATATTAAAAACTATCTTCTCGGTATGCAAGAATACAATGATACTACTAAAGAAATTTTATCAAAATATTACAAAGAAAATGAATCTGTATTTATTTCAAGAAAAAATATCTCTTACTCAATTGAAAATGAAAAAATAGAAATAAAGGATAAATTCTTCTATACTCTATT
Source organism: Streptobacillus notomytis (assembly GCF_001902585.1). Classification (NCBI taxonomy): domain Bacteria; kingdom Fusobacteriati; phylum Fusobacteriota; class Fusobacteriia; order Fusobacteriales; family Leptotrichiaceae; genus Streptobacillus; species Streptobacillus notomytis. The sequence continues at coordinate 13,983 of NZ_LKKV01000066.1, forward strand.
TTTAACTATAGGTATTAAGTATTATTTTGATAAAAACAAAAAGATGACTTTCTATACTAAAAATAAATATTTTATCAAAAATCCTCATTTAAGAAATTATTTTGAGTTTAAAAATAGGGTAGATATTTCAGATAAAATTGATAACTGTATTTTCGATTTTAACAGCATAGAAATGCCTATTTTTAAATTAAAATATGAAAAAGCTATATTTTTTTGTGATAAAAACTATACAAAAAACAAATTATATGTTATAAAAAAAGAGATTGAATTACCACCTAATATATTAAAATTACAAAAAAATCTATTAAGTGGTTTAAATTATGATAAAATATTTTTAGAATATTTACCAATTAATAATAAATTATCATTAATAAAAGAAGCAAAAAATAATCAAGTTATATATACTGATGAAAGTATAATTGAACATTTTTAAGGAGGATATGATGAAAACGGGAATTTATTTTGGAACAACTACTGGTACTACAGAAGATATAGCTAATAGAATTTCAAATCATTTCGATGATGTTGATGTTATTGAAGTATCAGAAGGTATAGATACATTTAATAATTATGATTTATTAATTTTAGGATCACCAACTTGGGGTCTTGGAGATTTACAAGATGATTGGATGGCATGTGTAGATGAAATAGATGATATGGATTTAAGTGGTAAATATATAGCCTTATTTGGTACAGGAGATCAAGCATCATTTGCTGATTCATTTATAGATGCTATAGAGATACTTTATAAAAAAGCTGAAAAATCTAATGCTAAAATTATTGGATTTACTGATATTGAAGGTTATGATTTCACAGATTCACTAGCTATAAGAAACGGAAAATTTGTTGGTCTTGCAATAGATGAATTAAATCAACCTGAACTTAGTGATGAAAGAATAGAAAATTGGTGTAATCAATTAAAAGAAGAAATTGAAAAATAGGAGAGTGTCATGTATTTACACTCTCCTTTTTAATAAAAAATATATAGTAATCTAATATATACTACCATCTATATTCTAAATTTAGCCCTATTTTTGTAAAAATTTCTTTTATCATAAAATTGACATTAGATACTTTACTCCTAAAAATATCAGTCACTCCATTAATATCTTCGAAATCGATACTAAACATATGACTTACACCAAATTCTAAACTAGGTTTTATTATTAATTTATCATTAATATATCTCATTTCTGATTCAATTCCTGTAGTTACTAAAAATTTACAGTAATCATCAGCATTTTTCTTTTCCTCATTTATAATCTTTATATCCTTAGGGCTAAATTCTCTTATTCCATTTTCATCTATTTGTTCTCTTTTTAAATTTTTTAAACTATTATATAATTTATTTGATTTTAATTGATTATATCCTATAAAAAATTTACCTTTAATATCTATATTATTCTTTATTTTATAAGTTAATTCACTTTCATTATATATATTAAGTATATATTGTGAATCTAATAAAAATTTATTTGAATTTTGTCCATTATTTTTAGCTTCTTCTTGTGCTAGTGGCTTAACATTATTATTTGAAAAATTAGAAAATAATATTATATTCTTAAATTCTAACTTATTTTTAAACACAAATTCAGGATTTATATTATATTTTAAAATTCCATTACCATCTACTAATAGTAATAATTCATCTTCTTTAGCATCTCTATTCGACACTCTAAATCTATTTGAACTAGTTAAATTTAATTCAGCTTCTAAATTTAATTTATCATTTATTTTATGTTCTACTTTATTATCTGACCAAAAATTTATTATTGAAAATGTTTTTTTATCAGCATATCCAAATAGATATCTTAAGTCTGAACTATGCTTTATTTCTGTATTTTCATAATTTTTATTATAATCAAAACCTATACCTGTAGAAAGTAAATGCTCTAATCCTTCGTATTTATCTTTATTTATATGTGATGATATCCTATATTTTGATATACCTCTTATATCGAAATTATTAAATCTATAAATTAATTTATTATCACTATAAATTGATCCTATTGATGTGTCTATATTTTTAGATTTATCATATCCATCTTTATATAATACTGATTTATAAATAAATATTCTTCCTTTTAATTTATTGATATTTTCTAATAATAACCTATCCTTATCATATTTAATACCAAACATTATTTCATGTTTATATATATACTTCAAATCTTTAAATGATTCTACTTCTTTTAAAGTTATTTCACTATTTAACCCAACCTTATATCCTATATTACCATTTTTAAAATTTAATTCATTATTACTTAATATATCATAATCTTTTTTACTTGGTAATATTGTTCCTACATAAAATTTTATTCCATTATATGTTTCTGCTGTTCCAATTTTACCTTTAACATTTATATTACCCTTTAATCTTCCACCTTTTTTATATGTATTCTGATTATTATCATTATGCTTTTTTAATTTATAATTTAAATCAAGACTTACATTATGATTTAGATTCTTAGTTTCTAGTTTTATAAAATTTTCAAACCTAAGTGATTCTATATGGAAACCCTCTGAAGAATATATTAATCCACTATATCCCTTTAATTTATTATTATCATAATTAACTATACTTGAAAGAAATAAACTTTGTTTATCCTTAAATCTTAATCCTTGTGAATGATAATATTCTTTTAAGGTCTCTTTATCTTTTTCAAATTTACTATTCCATTCTCCTCTTAACTTAACTATTTCCTTTATATTATCCTCATATCCATCATTATATAGATAACCTAAATTTAATATTATTCCAGTACTCTTTGATAATTTTTTCTTAAAATTGAATCCAATATTACCTGAACCATCTACATCAGTCATAGTACCAGATTTCAATTTACCTCCTAAAAAGGTGAATATCTCCTTGTCTTTAAATGCTCCTCCCCATTCTACCCCTAAAATGCCTTCAATTTCATGATGACTTACAGGAGTATTATATATTAAGTTATCATCTGATTTTACATAATATTCTGCTCCAAAAGAAAAAACATTTGTAATTATTAATGCTAATAATTTATTCCTTATTTTCAATTTCTATTCTCCTTAAATTTCAATATAAATTATTTAGCTAATCTATATGTATCTTTTGCTATCATTAATTCTTCAGCTGTTTCAATTTTAAATATTTTAACTTTTGAATCATCTCTAGAATATTCAACATTACCTGGAATTCTTTCCATATTTTTTTCATAATCAAGTTCTATTCCTAAAAATTCTAAGCCATTACAAATTCCTTCTCTTGCATAACTTGCATTTTCTCCTATTCCACCAGTGAATACTATAGCATCTACTCCACACATAGCAACTGCATAAGAACCTATATAACTTTTTACTCTATAACAAAACATATCATAAGCTAGTTTAGCTCTTTCATTTCCCTCTTGCACACCTTTTTGTATATCTCTAAAATCTGAACTTTCTCCAAATATACCTAAAAATCCTGATTTTTTATTCATTCTTGTATCTATATCTTTAGGTGTTAATCCTCTTTTTTCCATGATATATAAAACTGCTGCTGGATCTATATCACCACAACGAGTTCCCATCATTATACCTGCAAGTGGAGTAAGCCCCATAGAAGTATCCACCACTTTACCATTTTTAACAGCTGATATTGAAGCACCATTTCCTAAATGACATACAATAATTCTAGTTTCTTCTTTACATAACATTTCTTTTGCTACACCTGAAACATATTTATGACTAGTTCCATGGAAACCATATTTTCTAACTTTTAATTCCTCATAATCTTCAAGTGGTAATGGATAAGTATATACATGTTTTTCCATACTTTGATGGAATGCTGTATCAAATACTGCAACATTAGGTTTACCAGGTAATAACTCTCTCATTACCTTAATTCCCATAACATTAGCTGGATTATGTAATGGTGCTAATTCAGAAATATCTTCTAATTTTTTTATTACTTCCTCATCTAATAAAACCGAATCATTAAAGTATTCTCCACCATGAACTACTCTATGTCCTATAGCATCAATTTCATCTATAGATTTTAACACTCCATTTTCTCCTATTAGCTCTTTTAATACTAAATCTATAGCAACTTTATGATTCGGCATTTCTTCTTCTCTTTCTTCTACATTAATTCCAGTTATTAAATTTTTTAAGGTAAATATTGGATTTGAAATTCCTATTCTTTCACATATTCCTTTAATTAAAGTTTTATTATCTATCGTATTTATTAACTCAAATTTCAAAGATGAGCTTCCACTATTTATTACTAATATATTCATTTTTCCTCCTACTATAATGTTAAAATTTCACAAAATACTGCACATTCTGCACATGTTATCGCAGCTACATCAACTATATCTTCTACACTACACCCTCTTGATAAATCATGTACAGGTCTTGCAAGACCTTGAATTAAAGGTCCTAAAGCTTTTGCTTTTGCAAATCTTTGAACTAGTTTATATCCTATATTTCCTGAACATAAATCTGGGAATACTAAAATATTTGCCTTACCTGCAACAGTAGAATCTTTAGCTTTTTGATCAGCAACACTTTGAACTATGGCAGCATCTAATTGTAATTCTCCATCAAATTCAAAATCTACTCCTCTTTCTTCTAGTATCTTATATGCTTCTCTCATCTTAGTTACTTGTTCTCCTTCGGCAGAACCTTTAGTTGAGTAAGATAAAAGTGCTACTTTAGGATCAGTAAATTCTGTTATTAATCTTGCTTTTTCAACAGTTGATATTGCTATATCTGCAATTTGTTGAGCTGTTGGATTTGGAAGTACTCCACAATCTGAGAATAATAATGTTCCGTCTACTCCAAATTCTTTAGAATTTGTTTGCATAATAAATGAACTTGAGATTGTTTTTAATCCTTTTTTAGGTCCTATTACCTGTATTGCAGCTCTTAATACATTAGATGTTGGAGAATTAGATCCAGCAACCATACCATCTGCTATACAGTTTCTAACAAGCATGGCTCCAAAAAATCTTACATCATTTTGAATTATTTCACGTGCTTGTTCTTCTTTCATTCCTTTTTTAGATCTTAAATGTACAAATTGTCTAATAAACTCAGGTGTTTTTTCAAAAGACATCGGATCAATAATTTGTACTCCACTTAAGTCCACTCCTATTTTTGCAGCATGTTCTCTTACTTGGTAATCTTTACCAACTAGTATAATATTAGCAAATCCTTCTTTCGTTATTTGTTCAGCGGCTCTTAATACTCTTTCATCTTCTGCTTCTGGTAAAACTACTGTTTTTTTATGTTCTTTTTCTTTTTCTTTAATTTGTTTAATTAAATCTGACATTTATATTCATCTCCTCATTTTTTTAAAAAATTTTGTTATATTCTAACATAAATAAACTAAAATTTGAATTAAAATATTAGTTAAACATTTCATCAATGAAATCTTTAGAGTCAAATACTCTTAAATCTTCTACTCCTTCTCCTACTCCTAAAAACTTAACAGGTTTATTAAGTTCTGAAACTATAGAAAATATTATACCTCCCTTAGCTGTTCCATCAAACTTAGTAAGTATTATTCCTGTAATATCAGAAATACTATTAAATATTCTAGCTTGTTCTAAACCATTTTGACCTGTAGTAGAATCAATTACTATTAATGACTCATATTCATCAACATTTTGCTTAATAATTTTATCTATTTTTTCTAATTCTTTCATTAAATCAACCTTATTATGTAATCTTCCAGCTGTATCTATTATTGCAACATCAACATTTTTAGCCTTAGCCTTATTTATTGTATCAAATACTACAGCCGCTGGATCTGAACCATGTTTTTGTTTAATTACTTCTATGCCTGCTCTTTGTCCCCACATTTCAACCTGTTCAATAGCTGCTACCCTAAAAGTATCTGCTGCACCTATTATTATAGATTTCCCCTCTTTTTTTAACTTCATAGAAAGTTTACCTATAGATGTAGTCTTACCCACACCATTTACACCTATAACTAAAATAACATTTAATCTTCCAGCTTGTATATTCAAGCTATTATTTTTAAATACTTCAAGCTTTTCTGAAAGTAATAATTTTAATTCTTCATACATTAATTCTTTACTTTTAATACCCTTACTTCTTACATTTTTTTCTAATGTTTCAACTATTTCCATAGTCATCTTCATTCCTAAATCAGACTGTATTAAAAGTTCTTCTAATTCCTCATACACATCATCATTTATAGCTTCACCAACAAAAAAATCTTTAAGTTTAGTAAAAAATCCTTTTTTAGGTTTAATTAATAAATCAGATATTCCCATTTTTCTCCTTTTCTGCCTGTGATTTTTCTAAATAATCTGGAACTAAATTAAATAAGTCTACCTCTTTTAATAAATTCTCCTTAAACATTGCATAAAATATACTAGAATTTATTCTTAAAAACATATCTGGAAGTGATATAGCTATTCCATTATACCTTATTTTTTCACTATATACTATTACTGCATCTCCTATTAAATTATACTTTTCATTTTTAACTAAGGATATGACTTCATCTAGTCTTCCAACTAAAAGTTTTCCTACTCTTTTACCATTTTCATATTTACCATAATATATTTTTTCATTATTTGAATCTATCATGGCTATTAATTTATCTCTATACACTATATTTCCTTGATATCCTAGGGCATCTAACTCGTTAACTTCATATATCTTAACATCTCTGCCAACAAACATTCCTTTAATCACTGAAATAGCTATTCTAACTCCAGTAAATGAACCCGGACCTACAGAAACTATTACATTTTGTATATTCTCTATTTTAGTTCCAGTCCAAGATAATAATGATGAAATTTGGTCTATTATATAGCTTGAATGTGTTCTTTTTACATTAATATTAATATTTCCCAGCATATTATCATTATCATAAATTGAAAGAGATGCAAGTTTAGTTGAAGTTGTAATTATTAATGTCGACATATATAATTTCTCCCTCCTTAATTTCATATAATGAAACATTTCTGCTGGTTTCATCCATATGTTCAAGTTCTATGTATAAAGTATTTCTTGGTATTGCTTCTGGTACATTATTAGCCCATTCTATTAAAAATATATTACCCTCTAATATATATTCCTCATATCCTATCTCATATAGCTCATCTATGTTTGATAGTCTATAAAGATCAAAATGAACTATAGTCCTATCCCCTAAATCATATTCTAAAAGATAGGTAAATGTAGGACTTTTAACATTTTCTACAACACCTAAATTTTTACATATTCTTTTAGAAATATGAGTTTTACCTACTCCCAAATCTCCTATTAAAGCTATTGATTTAAATTTATTATCTTTTAAAATTTTTTTACTAATTTTATCAGCTAACATATCAATTTCTTCAAATTTAAGTATTTTTTTCATTATTCCTCCATGTTAGTAGTATAGCATAAAAAAAAGTTTTTATAAATAAAGAAAAGACGTCAAATAGATAAACTATTTAACATCTTTAAAATTACCATTTAT
>NZ_LKKV01000067.1:0-38930 GCF_001902585.1 Streptobacillus notomytis
AACAGAAGAAAACATAAGTTTGTAGGTGAAATAAATGAAAAAATTTAATAGAGATCAGATATCGCTGTATTTAATAATGCTACCGTTTATTATTTGGTATGTATTATTTATGTTTAAACCTATGTATGGATTATTAATAGCGTTTAAAGATTACAGTGTATTTAAAGGAATAGCCAGTAGTCCGTGGGTAGGACTAAAACATTTTAGAATGTTTTTAACATCACCAGAGTTTTATAGAACTTTAAAAAATACTCTTATGTTAAATATATATTCACTATTAATAGAATTTCCTTTAGCTATATTAATAGCACTTATGTTAAATGAAGTTAGGAATAAGATTTTTAAAGCTTTTGTACAAACGGCTTCATTTATACCATATTTTATAGCTATTGTTATTGCAGCAGGTATAACAATAAATATGTTATCACCAAATACAGGTGTAATAAATATAATATTACAAAAACTTGGATTTGAAAAAATATATTTCTTGATTAAACCAGAATTTTTTAGAGGGATATTTGTTGGATTAAATTCATGGAAGAATACAGGATTTAATGCAATCATATACATAGCAGCTCTAACTGCAGTAGATGAACAACTTTATGAGGCAGCAAAAATTGATGGAGCAACAAAATTACAACAATTAATAAATATTACTATACCAAGTATAATGCCAACTATAGTAGTAATGTTAATTTTAAAAATAGGTTCTATGTTGAGTGTAGCATTTGAAACAGTATTATTACTTTATCAACCAGCTACTTATGAAACAGCCGATGTAATAAGTACTTATGTTTACAGAACTGGAGTAATTAATCAAGATTTTGGTTTAGCAACAGCAGTAGGATTATTTAATGCAATAATAGCTATGCTTTTAGTATACACAGCAAATACTATAAGCAAAAAAGTAGCAAATTTAGGAATATGGTAGGTGATATAGATGAAAATAAGAATGAGTACAGATGAAAAAGTTTTTAATGTAATAAACTACTTTTTATTAACAGTTTTTGCCATTATTTTCCTATATCCAATAGTATATGTATTTTCTGCATCTTTTAGTAATCCATTTTTACTAGAAACAGGGCAAGTTACGCTATTTCCTAAAGGATTTACGTTATCATCTTTTATTGCAGCTTTTAAGACAACAGGGATATGGAGAGCTTATGCAAATACAATCTTTATAACCGTAGTAGGAACATTTGTTAATATGCTATTTACTATTAGTGGGGCATATGTATTATCTAAACCAGATTTAAAGTTTAGAAAAGCAATAATAATGCTTGTAATAATAACTATGTGGTTTGATCCTGGCATAATACCTAAGTATTTAAATTTTAGAGATTTGGGTATGATAAATAGTTATACAGGAGTGATAGTCGGATTTGCAATTAATACATTTAATGTAATAATACTAAAATCTTTCTTTGAAAGTGTACCTAGATCTTTAGAGGAATCAGCAAGAATAGATGGTGCAAGTCAATTTAGGATAATGACTAATATATATTTACCATTATCAACATCAGCAATTACAACCGTTTCATTGTTTTATGCAATATCTCGTTGGAATGGATATTTTTGGACTATGATACTTTTAAGAGATGATGCAAAAGCACCTTTACAGGTATTTGTAAAAAAATTAATAGTAGATAAGATGTCTAGTGGTGAAGCAGCACAGTTAATTACACCAGAGAGCTTAACATCACCACAATCAATAATATATGCAATAATAGTAATTTCAATATTACCTATGTTAATTGCATACCCATTTATACAAAGATTCTTTAGAAAAGGGGTAACATTAGGGGCAGTAAAAGGATAATTAACAAAATATATAAAAGGAGAGGAAATTATGAAAAAATTATTAGCATTGGGACTTTTAGGATTAGTAGTAGTAAGTTGTGGAAAAAAAGATGAAATTATGACAGGACCAAAAGAAACAACAATATTTGCAATGCATTTAGGTAAAGCATTAGACCCTAAATTACCTGTATTTGCAAAAGCTGAGCAAGATACTAATATTAAATTAGTAAATGTTGCTTCTCAAAATCAAACAGATCAAATTCAAGCATATAACTTAATGCTTACAGAGAATAAATTACCTGATATTATCTCATATGAATTATCATCTGATTTAGAAAACTTAGGTATAGAAGGTGGATTAATACCATTAGAAGATTTAATAGATAAACATGCACCAAATTTAAAGAAATTCTTTGAAGAAAATCCTAGATATAAGAAGGATGCAGTTGCAATTGATGGACATATATATATGATTCCTAATTATTATGATTACTTTAATTTAAAAGTTTCTCAAGGATATTTCATTAGACAGGATTGGTTAGATAAATTAGGATTAAAAGAACCAAGAACAGTAGATGAACTATATACTACACTAAAAGCATTTAGAGAAAAGGATCCAAATGGAAATGGTAAAAAAGATGAAGTTCCATTGTTTGTAAGAGCTAATAATGTTAGAAAGGTTTTAACTTCATTAGTTGATCTATTTAAAGCATCACCTATATGGTATGAAGAAAATGGTGTTGTTAAATATGGACCTTCACAAGATTCATTTAAACATGCTATTAAAGAATTATCTAAATGGTATAAAGAAGGATTAATAGATGAGGAAATATTTACAAGAGGATTAGAAAGTAGAGATTACTTATTATCAAATAACTTAGGTGGAGCAACAGATGACTGGATAGCTTCAACTAGTTCATATAATGGAAGTTTAGCAGATAAAATACCTGGATTTAACTTTAGATTAGTTCTTCCTTATGAATTAAATGGAAATAGTAAAACAAGACATGCTAGAACTACATATTTAGGTGGTTGGGGAATATCTAAGGATGCTAAAGATCCAGTTTCATTAATTAAATATTTTGATTATTGGTATTCAATTGAAGGTAGAAGATTATGGAACTTTGGTATAGAAGGATCAGAATATACATTAGTTGATGGTAAACCAGTATTTACAGACAAAGTACTTAAAAATCCTGACGGAAAAACTCCTTTAGCAGTATTAAGAGAAGTTGGAGCTCAATATAGACTGGGAGCATTCCAAGATGCACAATATGAGTTAGGTTGGGCATCTCAAATTGCTAAAGAAGGATTTAAATACTATATGGATAATGATGTAGTATTAGATGAGTTACCAATACTTAAATACACTAAAGAAAAATCAAAAGAATTTGTTTCTATAGATACAGCTTTAAGAGCAGTTGTTGAAGAAAAAGCACAACAATGGATTTTAGGTTCTGGAAATATAGATAAGGAATGGGATATGTATATTAAGAGATTACAAGATTTAGGATTATCTACAGCTGAAAAAATTCAAAATGAAGCATTCAAAAACTTTAATAGATAATATTAAATAATAAAGGGAGAAGAAATTCTCCCTTTAGTTAAACAATGGAGGATACTGTGTTTAACTTTAGAAAGAATTTTAATTATGTATTACATAATTTTAATGTAGATATGCAATTAGAGCAGGCAGAAAATATATTAGAAAATAAACTAATATTCATTCATCCATGGGACATGGAAAGAACTTCACAATATTTTACTATTCCTAAAGATTGGAATGAGTTAGTAAATGATGATGAAGAATGGATATTTATGAGAAGTAGAATGAACTATTTTGATCCCCTATTTCTAGCTTATGAAAAAAATAAAGAAGAAAAGTATTTACTTAAAATAAAAGAAATAATTTTTGATTTTATTAATACCCATAAGGACTTAAAATATGAGTTAAGTACAAGAACTTTAGATAGTGGGATAAGAATAATAAATATACTTAGAGCTTTAATATACTTAAAGGAATTAAAATATATTACTAAAAATGAAGAAAATTGTATAATAGATCATTTGGATAAGACCTGTATATACATATTTAATTCATTCTTAGAAAAATATTATCATAGTAATTGGGGGTATATACAAATGGCTGGAGTATATACCTTTGCATTGATGTATAATAAGGTGTATTATAAAAAAGCAAAAAAGTATATGAAAATTCAGCTTGAGACACAGATAGATAATGATGGATTACATATAGAAAAATCAATGACATATCATTATCAGATGTTAATTTATACTGTATGGGTAGTAATGATAGAAAAAAATCTTAATATTAAATGTAATCTATTTACTAAATATTTAAAGAAGATGCTTAAATCAGCAGAAAAATTACATTATCCAAATTTTAAACAAATAAATTTTGGAGATAGTGATGATGATAATGTTGAAGATATCTTAGCTATGGCAAATGCAGTGTTAAAAATAAAGGGAAAATATAGTTTAAAAGAAAACTCATATATGTTTGCTGGAGATTATGTTAATGGATATATATTAGAAAAAGCTACAAATAAAAAAAGAGAATACTTATTAAAAGAGAGTGGATATTATCACCTTATAAATAATAACTATTCTTTTAGTAGTTATCTAACTAATATGAGCTCTGGTCATTTACATGTTGATTTATTCCATTTTAACTATTTTAATGAAGTAGAAATGTTAGTTGATAATGGAAGATATACATATTTAGACAATGAGTATAGAAGATATTTAAAGAGTGCTGCTGCTCATAATACACTAGTTCTTGATAATAAAGAATTTTTAAATGTTAAAAATTCATGGGAGTATGTGGGTAAATATCCTTTAATAAGTCCTATAGATAGAGTAGAAGATAAGGGTGTTATTTGCATTAAAATGAATGTATTTGATATAGAAAGTAATGCATATATTGAAAGAAAATTCATATTTTGTGAGGATAATGTAATAATAATAAATAGGATATATTCTAAAGGTAAACATAATTTGAAAATGTATTATCATTTTCATCCTAAATTAGAAATAGATGAAGGAAAAGAAAGTCTTTTACTTAATAAGTGTATATACTTTAATGTAGGGAAATATACAATGAATGAGGGAATATATAGTAGTAGGTATAATGAAAAAGAAAAAAGTAAATTCGTTATGCTAGAATATAATTTTAAAGATAGTATTCAGATAGTTCATAAAATCTTAAATAAGAATATACAATTTGAAGAAATATATTGCAATAATAGAGGATATTTTTGTAAAATTACTTCTGGAGATAAAAAATATATGATTTTTTGTAAAAATGAAGATAACATAGAAGAACAAAATGTCATATATATTAAAAATGATCCTTTATATAAAAATTTTAAGGTGGTTGTAAAATGAAAAAAATAATAGTATTTTTAACTCTAATTGTAGGGATTTTAAGTTTTAATAATCAAAATAAAGAAATAGAAACTATGAAGTTAAAGTGGAAAGAGTTTTTATTAAATGTACCGTATAATATTTCTTTAAAAGAGGTATCTAAAGAAAATAAAGAAAAGAATATAGAAAAATTAAATAAAAGTTCAGAAGATATTTTAAATAAAGTTAGAGTTTATGAAACACAAAATTATGTGTTTAAAGATTATCAGGATATGAGTAGTGGACCTCATTTACTAAAATCTTTAAAAGATATACAAACTTTAATAAAAGCATATCTTACACCAGATACTAAGGTTTATAAAGATAAGGAAATAAAAGAAATTATCAATATTGCTCTTGAAATAATATCACAAAATGGTTATGTAAAAGGAGCTATGGAAAAAGGAAATTGGTGGGAATGGGAAATTGGTATACCTAAGACATTAAATGAAATATTAATTATGGGAGAAGGAATAGTAGAAAAAGAAATTGCTGATAATCTTTTAAAAGCTTCATATTATTTCCAACCAGATCCAGAATTTTCTGGAGCATCACCTTCAGCAAAAACTTCAACGAGTCCTAATAAGAGAGTTTCAAAGGGTGGAAATAGAATGGATACAGCCTTAGTAACTTATGGTAGAGGTATATTAGAAGGAAATGCTTCAGAAATTAAAAGAGCTATAAATTCAGTTGCTGTAGTTGGAGAATACGTTGAAAAAGGGGATGGGTTTTATAAAGATCATTCATTTATTCAACATGAAAATGTAGCATATAGTGGGACTTATGGACAGGTATTATTAAATGGTCTTTCTCAGTTTATATACTTAACAGGAAATACTTCATTTGAAATAGATAATCCAAGTATTATTAATATTTATGATGTAATATTAAATGGTTATTCTTATTTATTAATTAATGGTGGAATTAATGATTCTGTTAATGGTAGGTCTATAAGTAGAGATGATTCAAATGATTTAGTGAGAGCTAGATCTATTATTAATTCACTTGCCTTAATTTCACGTGGTGCAAAAGGGGAGTATAAAAATAAGATTGAATCTATAGTTAAAAAAGCTATATTAGATAATAATTTAGAATATATGCCTGATAGTGTTAATAATTTAGTAATAGCAAATATTTTAAATGAGATAGTAAAAGATAAGAATATTAAACCTTTAGACGTTAAGGGTACTAAAGTATTCTCGTATATGGATAGAGCAGTGGGCATAGGAGAAAATAATATGAAATTTGTCATATCTATGCATTCAAATAGGATAGCAAATTATGAGACTATGAATAAAGAGAATTTAAAAGGTTGGTATACAGGAGATGGTATGACATATATATACACTGAAAATTCTTCTGATTTTGTAGATTATTTCCCAACTGTTAATCCACTTAGACTATCAGGTACTACAGAAAGTACAAATGATAGAGTAATATCAAGTGGTGAGAGAAGACATCCTAAATACTTAAGTCCTAAAACATGGGTTGGTGGAGCAGGAAATGGGAAAGAAGCCTTTATAGGAATGGATTTTATTTCTTGGAATAATTTAACAGAAGCTAAGAAAAGTTATCTATTATTAGATGGAATTATGGTTGCACTTGGTTCAAATATTAAAAGTAGTGATGGGGATATAATAACTGTTGTTGATAATAGAATTAATAACATGAGTGCTAAAAAAATAGTATACACACCTTTAATGGGAACTAAAATAGAAAAATATATAGTTAAAAGAACAGGAAGTTTTAAAGAAATAGGTGGTAAAAAAGAAAATCCTATTACCAAGGAATTTGTAGAATTAATAATTAAGCATGGAAATAATCCTAAAAATGGTAGTTATGCCTATGCTGTTTCTGATAAGGAAGTAAAAGGAATTTCAATAAAGAGATTAGATGATATTGCACATATTATAGGAAAAGATAATATATTAGCAATTAATTCTTGGAGGTCAGATAAATTGTGTTTTGACGGAATAGAAATAAATGATGCTATATCATTAATTAGAAAAGTAAATGGTTCAAATGTTAGCTTAACTATAGCAGATCCTAATCACAAATTATTAGAAGCTAAAATAATGCTTGATGGTAACTATGTAAGTAATGATGCTTTGGTGGTAAATAAAAATAATAAGACTATAATAACTGTTAAATTAGATAAGAATGGTATGAGTAAGACAATAAATTTAATAAAAAAATAGATAGGAATATTTATGAATAAGAAATATAACTTAATCTTTCTTTTTGCAGATCAATGGAGAAGAAATGCAGCAGGTTTTGTAGGAGTAGAAGATGTAATTACACCTAATATAGATAAATTTTCTAATGATTCATTAGTTTTTACTAATGCTGTGAGTACAGGACCTTTATGTTCTCCAAGTAGAGCAAGTATACTTACAGGTACATATCCAGCAACTCATGGGGTATGGACTAACTGTAAAACAGGTCTTTATGATGTATGGTTAAAAGAAGAATCAATAACAATAACAGATGTATTAAAAGAAAATGATTACTATATTGGATATATAGGTAAATGGCATTTAGATAACCCAGAAGAAAATGTTGAAGAAAAACCAAAATCAGGTGCAAGAAATTGGGACGCTTATACTCCACCTGGTAAAAAAAGACATGGTATAGATTATTGGTATTCATATGGAGCATATGATAATCATTTAAAACCACATTATTGGGAAAATAGTCATAATATGATAGAAATAGATAAATGGTCAGTTGAGCATGAAACAGATAAAGCAATAGAATTTTTAGATAAAAATAAAGAAAAACCATTTGCTCTATTTTTATCATGGAATCCACCTCATACTCCACTTGATTTAGTTCCTGAAAAATATGTTAATCTTTATAAAGGAAAAAAATTAAGAGTAAGTGATAATGTAATATTAGAAAATGTTATAGATCATACAGAATCTATGCCAGAGGCTCTTAATTTTACAGAAGAAGAATTTCAGGATGCATTAAGAAAGTATTATGCTGCAATAAGTGGTATAGATGAAAATCTTGGTAGAATAGTAGAGTATTTGAAAGAAAATAATCTATATGAAAATAGTATAATAGTTCTTACAGCAGATCATGGAGAAATGTTATGTTCTCATGGGTTATGGAGTAAACATGTGTGGTATGAAGAATCTATAGGAGTTCCATTTATGATTAAGTTTGGTGATAATAAAGGAATTACTGATAGTGTATTAAGTGGGGTAGATATAATGCCAACCTTATTATCATTATTAGATTTAAAAATACCAAAAACTGTTGAAGGAAAAGATTTAAAAGAAGTAATAGTTAATTTAGAAGAAGATTTAGAAAATGTTGCAATAATGGCAGCATATCCTGGGCAAATAAAGGCTATAGAGAAATTTAAAAAAGAGAACTTAAATAACCTTGATTTTGGTTGGCGTGCAGTTAAAAGTAGAGAACATACTTTTGTAATTAATAAGGGATATGAGCCAGGTAGAGAAATAGAAACTTTACTATATGATAATATAAAAGATATTTATCAACTTAATCCTAAAATTATTAAAAATATTAGTGAAGATAAAATTGCAAATGAATTAAATACTATTTTACAAAAATGGTTAAAAGAACATAATGACGGATTTTAAATAAGGAGATTTTATGGAATTATTTAAGGAAGTAAGAGAAAAATTTAAAAAAATTGAATTAAAAAATGAAATAATTTATAGAGGATTACATGAAGCATTAACAAAGGTTGATCAAAATAGTAATGTATTTATAAATACTTTCCCTAGGCCATCAAGTGTTAATAATATTTATCCTGGCATATTAAATGGTGGGGAATGGGATGATTGGACTAGTGGATTTTGGACAGGTATATTATGGCTAGCATATGAAATTACATTAGAGGAAAAGTATAAGAAAATTGCAGATTATCAGTTAAAGACATACAAAGAGAGAATAGATAATAATATATCAGTAGATCATCATGATTTAGGATTTTTATATATTCCATCAGTTGTAGCAAATTACAAAATAACTAATTCTAATGTTGCAAAATCAACAGCAATTAAAGCTGCTGATGTTCTAATGAGAAGATATAGGGAAAAAGGAGAATTTATTCAAGCTTGGGGAGTGTTAGATAAACCAGAAGATTATAGATTAATTATAGACTGTAATTTAAATGTACCTCTATTATTCTGGGCAAGTGATGTTACGGGAGATAGTAAGTATAGGGAGGTTGCAACTAAACATTTAGAAACAGTTTCTAAGGTTATAATCAGGGACAATGGAACAACTTTTCATACTTTCTATTTTGACACAGAAACAGGTAAACCTTTAAAGGGTGTTACGGCACAGGGTAGATCAGATGATTCAACTTGGGCAAGGGGGCAAGCATGGGGAATATATGGATTTGCCTTAGCACATAAATATTTAGGAGATAAGAAATTCATAGATATGTATAAGAAAGTAACTAATACTTTTTTAAATAAATTACCTGTTGATAATGTATGTTATTGGGATATGGATTTTAAACCTGAAGATATGGAAGAAAGAGATAGTTCTTCATCAGCCATAGCTATTTGTGGTATTTTAGAAATGCATAAACATTTATCAGATGATGATCCTGATAAGTCCCTTTACTATAATGCTGCAATGGCAATGATGAAAGCATTAATAGAAAAATATACAACTAAAGATATGAATTCAAATGCTTTATTAAAAGAATCAGTTTATTCAAAGCCTCATAATATTGGAGTAGGAGAAAGTTGTATATGGGGAGATTATTTTTATATGGAAGCTCTAATTAGATTCTTAAAACCAGAATGGAATATTTATTGGTAAGGAGATAAAATATGAAAAAGAAGATATATTTTTTATTGGTATTAGGAATATTATCACAAAGTAGTGGATTTTTAAGTAGTGATTTAAAATATTCACATAAATTAAGAGAAATTGAATACGACACTAAGGGGGTTAGGACTAAGAATATAGGAAAGCCTTTAATGAGATCAACTAATATTGTTTTAGATGGTGGAATGTATTTTTATAACAACAAAAATCTCTTTATTTTCGGTGGGGTTGATACACAGAATAAAAAAGAGGAAAATAAGCCAAATAATAATTATGAAAACTACTATTTTGGAGCAAGATTAGATGCCCCATTAAACAATGATTTTGATTTAATTTTAACAGTAGGTCATAAAAAAGGATACATTAAAACTAAAAATGTAATGGAAGATGGTAAGTCTAAATCTAAAAAAGAGGAAAGTAAAAAGGTATTTGAAGAGGCTATAAATGCTCATAATAAGGCTAGGAATAAGAAAAGTAATCTAAAAGAAAGTGGATATAGCTTAGAAGTTGATAAAAATACAATAATTTCTGCTGTTTTAAATGGTAGGGTTAATAGAAAAGTTAATTTAATTCTAGGATCTATATATACTAGTGATAATATGAAGCTTGGAACACATAAATATGAAGCCTTTGCTATAACCTTAGGTAGGATTTCAAGAAAAAGCTTTTTAAAGACTGAGAATACATACACTATAGATAAAAAGAATGTAGATGGATTTGGAGGTATAAGGTCAAAATATAGTATATCAACAAAATTATCTGTTAAAGAAAATCTTGAAAACTCTATTTTATTTGAGGCTAAAAAATTATCTAAAATAAATGATTTTAAATTTGTATCATCAAATGAGTATAAGGATAATATAAAAAATGTAAATATAAATGTTAAAATTAATTACGAGGCATTAATAAAGGCATATAAGGGTGGAGATTATGAACATAAACCTGAAGTAAAAATTAATATACAATATTATAAAAATAATATAAAACTTATTTCTAGTCTTGAAAATAAGTTAAAGATTAAACATGATTTTTCTAAAAATGCATTAGTTAAAGAATTTAAAAATACCCTTATATCTGAAATAAGTCTAGTTAATACAAAACATAGTATAAATAATAGATTTGATTTTAAATATAGTTTAATAACTGATAAACAGAAAAATAATAAATATAAGTTTACTCATGAAATATTAATAGGGCCTAGTTTATGGTATAAAAAAAATAATTTAAATTCTACTATAAATTTAAGATATGGGATAAAGCATGATGGAAAAGTAAATAATGATATTTTTACTACAGTTTTTAATGAAAAGAAATATGATATAAACAATAATGAGATAAATTTGAATTTAAATTTATATAACTATACTAATTTTGAAACATTAAAATTTAAAAAAAGTAATAAATTATCTAATATATTTCTTGTAAGCTCTAGTTTTAAATATGTAAATACTTATGAACAACTTAAAAGCACATTATTTGGAGAATTACAGTACTATAATTTATTTAAAGAAAAAAGTAATTCAAAAGATAAAGATATGGCAAATACTATATTATCTAAATTGAATTTAGAATTAAGATATTTGATGATAAAAGATGTTACTACTGTATTTAATTTAAATAATACTTATGGATATAATTTGTTAGATCAAGAAAATTTTAAAATTTTTTCTGACTATATAAAAAACTATGGTTCTGGTAAGTATAAGGATAAAAAATATACAAATTTAGATAACTATATTAAAAAAACAAGTACAATAAATGCGGTGCATTCCTATAGAATGAATCCTAAATTTTCATTGGTTATTAGAAAGTTAGAAGGTAGATTACAACTTATACCATATATAGAGGGTGTACTTGATTTTAGAAAATATAGATATAATACGGCTTCTTATGCAAAAGAATTAGAAAATAAGAAGAAGGAATTAGAAAAAGCAAAACAAGGTAGTAATGAAAGAAAAAATAAACTTAAAATACATCAAGATGCCATTAAGAATGCAGTATTTAATAAGAAATTTAATTTTAGAAATTTTGAAGGAAGAATAGGATTAAATATTAAATATACATGGTAATTATTTGGGGGTAAATTTTTAAAATTTACTCTCTTTTTAAATTTATTAGTTAATTTTGTTTTAATTTAACTAAAATTAAGGTATAATATTTAAAATATGTATTATTTAGGAGGAAAAATGAAGAAAATATTCAGCTTTTTATTATTGTTATTAGTTACTATTTCATGTAGTACAGTACCGAGGCTTAGTCCAGAAGAAGTAAGGGTTATGACAACTAGGGTGTATAATAAGCCTATGAAAGATGTCTTTTTAGCAACAAGAAATATGATAGTTGATAAGGAATATAATATTATTACAGCTGATTTAGAAGCTGGATTTATTAAAGGATATTCAGAAGTTCAAACTAGCGATGAAGCATTCAATGTTCTTATAGGAGCTAAAACATCTAAGAACAATACTATTCAAGCAGTATTTACTCAAAAAGAAGCTGGAGTAGAGGTAAGATTATTAGTTAGTGAACAATATAAAGAAGAAGATGGAATTGGTATATTAGATATATTATCACTTGATTTTAGAACAACAAAAAAACATTCAAAATTAACACCAATATATAATTTAGAATTGTATAATCATTTATTTGATTTAATTCAAATAGAACTTAATAAACAAAAATAGGAGGGAAAATGTATATTACAAAAGGTGAAAGTATAAAAGGGTATGAAGTTAGCACAGAAACTAATGGAAGTGTATATAATATGGATTATAAGAAATTAAATCCTATAGGAACAAGTCCAGTAGGTCTTTTAAATTCAGCATTAGTTGGTTGTATAATAATGGTAATTAGATCATATTTCTCAATTATGGGAATGGATGTTAAAGTTGAAGCTATATCAAAACTTGATGGTATGAATATTGAAATGGATATTAAATTAGATATAGAAGTAAGTGAAGCTGAAATACAAAGAATACTTGCTTATGTTGAGGAAAAATGTACTGTGCATAAAATGATTTCAAAGGAAGTTAAAATAATAAAAAATATTAGAGGGATATAATGAAATTTATTGCAGAAGAAAGTTATTGGAATCTTTTCCCTAACTCAAAATTAGGTATAGTTTTAATAGAAGATATGAATAATGGGGGAGAAAGCTCAAAAGAGATTAAAGAAGCTCTTATGGCATCAAATGAGGAAGCTAAAAAATATTTTATTAAAGATAATTTTAGTGAAAATCCAGTTATATCTGTTTGGAGAGAAGCATATCAAAAGTTTAAAACTAAAAAAGGTGTTAGGTCTTCTATAGAGGCATTACTTAAAAGAGTAGAAAAAGGAAATGAAGTTTCTAGTATTAATCCACTTGTAGATATATATAACACAATTTCATTAAAATATGGAATGCCATGTGGGGCAGAAGATAGTGATACTTTTAAAGGAACATTAAGACTTGGTATAACTGAAGGAAATGATGAGTTCTATTTAATAGGTGAGGATAAAAATAGCCCTACTTTGCAGGGAGAATTATGCTATAGAGATGATGAAGGGGCAGTATGTAGATGTTTTAACTTGAGAGATGGTAAAAGAACTATGGTTACAGATAAAACAAAAAATGCTTTTTTAATTATTGAACTTATTGATAATGAAAGAGAAAAAGAATTAAATGATGCCTTAAATGAAATTGCAGAAAATATAGAAAAATATTTAATGGCAAAAACTAAGATAGTTATATTATCTAAGGATAATAGAGAAGTTTAAAGTTTTTGCTATTGGTATGATATGTGTTTGAAAACTCTTAGTTTGATTGTTTTGGTTATTTGCTCATGATATAATTAGTTATAACTTAAAAAGGAGAATTAAGGTATGAAAAAAGGTATATTATTTATGGCTATGTCATCATTTACAATCTTTGCAAGTGATATGACATTTGATTTGGAAAACTCCAAACCTTTTGGTGGAGAAGTTGAAACAAATTTTACAGTTTCTAGTGAAATGTCAAAACAAGACAAGTCAGATTTTTTATTAAAACATAATTTAGGAGTTAAAGCAGAGGTATATGAGCTTATAACTCTTGGTGGAAAAATTGGTTATGGATATAAAAATACTGTAAAACAAGTATATCTTGATGTTGAAAACACTGAATTAAATGCTAATGTAAATTTAAGAAAATATGGTAACTTAGGCTTTGGGTATAAATTTGGTGGAAATTATGGATCAGAATTAGAAATTAAATATGCTAATAAGGGTAGAATTAATTCTGCAACTATTGGTGGATATATATCATATCAAAGAATATTTACACCTAGTGTAAAAATAGCTGATACAAACTTTATTGCTAGTGGTATGAGAATAGGAGATGGAGAAATATATGTATCTCATGATGTTAATAAAAATCTTAGATTAACATATAAAGCTGGGGTTAATGTTAATGTAGATACTCAAAAATTATTTATGACGGGAACTTTAAAGAAAAATGCAATAGAAGCAGATATGAAAATTGGAGGGAAGATAGATGTATCTATAAGCCCTAAGATTACATTTAGTAGCTATAATGAACTAGGTGTTGTAGTTAATAAAATAAATTTAAATATGGCTGACATTAGCAATTCTTCAACTTCATTAAGATTTGAAACAGATAATAAGGTAAAAATAATAACAAAAAGAGGAGTTTTAATAACTCCAAAAATGGCATTAAGTGCAGATAGACTTGAAACAAAATTAAATACAAATTTAAGAGCTGACTATAATATTATTGGAGGTTTATCAGTTAATGGAGGAGTAGGAGTTGAAAATAAGTTCAAATATGTTTCAGGTAAAACTTTAAAAGAATATGAATCAACAACCCCTTATGCCAAAGGAGGTTTGTTATATAAATGGTAAAAATCCACCTAGGAGGATTTTTATATTCCCTTTTTATTGACAAAGCAAGGGGGGGTGTATAATGTATGAAAAATGTGAGTAGAATATAAGGAGAAAAATTTATGAAAAAAATATATTTATTATGGTTAATGTTATCTTATATAATATTTGCCAATAATAAAATATTTGATTTTAAAAATCATAAACCATTTAGTGGTGAAATTAAAACTAATTTGACAGTTTCTAATGAAACAACAAAAGATAGGAGAAATAATATAGATAAATCACTAGTTGGACATGATTTGGGTATTAAAGCTGAAATATATGAATTTCTAACATTAGATACAAAATTTGCTTATGAATATAATGGGATTAGTAAAAAAGTATATTTAGATTATAAAAATACAGAATTGAATATGAAATTAGATTTTAAAAGATATGGAGATTTAAATATAGGGTATAAATTCGAAGGAAAATATGGTCCAGAATTAGAAGTTAAGTATGCTAATAAGAAAGAATACAAGGATTTAATTCTTGGAGGATATATATCATATAATCATGTATTTATTGGACAGAATAATATAAATGGAGGAAGTATAGGGTTTCATGTATCTAAGTATATTAATAATAATATTAAGTTAAGAGGAAAAATAAATTCTAGTGTATTAGTTCAAAATTTTATTGTTAATAGAAATTATGATATTGAATTTGCCACAAATGAAAATGCGATTTTAAATGACATGCAAAATTTAATAATATATATATTTGAAAATGACAAAACTATAATATTTAGTGATATTGAAATTGGGGGAGAAATAGATTATACAGTTAATTCTAAACTTAATATTATTTCATATAATGAATTAGGAATAAAAGTTCAGAAAATAAATATTAAAGGATATGATTCAGGATATGATCCTGTAACTTCATTAAGATTTAAAACAGATAATCAGTTTAATATTAAAGCTACTGATAAGTTAATGTTAATTCCAAGATTTTCATTAGACATAGATAAACTTAGTGTGAATTTAGATACAGAAATTAAAATAGACTATAATATTATAAAAGACATATTAATTAACACATCATTAGGTTTTGAAAATAATTTTAAATATTATCCACCTTTTGATGAATCTGTAGGAACAGAAAATATTATGCAATATTATTCAACTAAACCTTATGTTAAAATAGGTTTATTATATAAATGGTAAAAATCCACCTAGGTGGATTTTTATATATTTTTATCATTTACTATTTGCATATATCTTTCAAGTAATTTTGAAATCAGACCATCAGCTATAGCTCTACTTATAGTTCCAACGCCAAATCTTTCACGCCTTATAATACTCGTAAGCATAGCTCTAATACCTAACATATTTGCGGTAGCTATTGATTCTTTAAATGAATATATCGTAAGTCTACGTATTGTATCTGTATATTTAAAATCTATAAAGTATGGGTGATTGACTAATTTTATTAAATCATTAACTTCATTTCCATAATCAGCAAAAAATTCAGGTGTTTTTCTATTATTAGTAGGTAACCATCTAACTATTTCTTTTTTATCAAAATATGGTTTATGTTCTAATATTTTATTCATCATAGAAGTTTTTTCATACTTGATTTTAGATAAAGTTTCATTGTAATGATTTAAAAATTTTATTAATTTTTCATCTAAATAATTATACTTTTCATAATTAACTTCGTAATATGCTTCAGCTATAACTATTGAATCATTATCATATTCTAAAGTATTTTCAAAACTTTTACTTTCAAAAAACATTGAAAAATCTTTAGTTAAAGAAATGTCATATGTTTCTGTAATATATGATTTAATATATTCTTTACTTGCTCCCATTCTAGCTAAAAAAATTGCTGAAGATAAAGCCTTGGCTTGATTAACATTATCAGTAATTAATTTTGCTGATATTTCAGTATAATTTTCTACATCTCTTAAATTACTGTATAGCCATGCACAGGCAGAAACTACATATGATAAATCTTGTTTAGAAAATTTTGTCATAACTTTAGTTATTTCTTTTTTTGTTACTTCCTCATTATTATATCCAGAAATTAAAGCTTCTGTAATTTCTATAGTCATTAAAGTAGATTCAGTAATTTGATTAGATTTAACTATATCTTTTATTATTAATCCTAACATAACTATCTCCTTTTAAATTTCTTTACATCATAGCCTAGTTCATTAAGCATTTTTTCATTTTTTCTCCATTTTTTACTTACCTTAACCCATAGCTTAAGATTAATTTTTAAATCAGTTAATGCTTCAATTTCTCTTCTAGCTTCTATTCCTATTTCTTTTAAAAGTTTACCACCATTTCCTATTATTATTCCTTTTTGGCTATCTCTTTCAACATATATATTAATATCATAACGTCTTTTATTATTACCAGATTCAATATTTATTATTTCAAGTGCAACTGAATGAGGTATCTCATCTTTAGTTTTCTGTAATATTTTTTCTCTAATAGTTTCTATAACTATCTTATTAACTGAAATGTCAGTATAGTAATCTTCAGGATAGAACCATATATCATTTGATAGATATTTTTCACAAACTTCAAATATTTTATGAATACCTATACCATAAGCTGCTGACATTGTAATTATACCCTCAAATTCCCCTAGTTTTTCCCTTATTTCTTCTACCTTATTATTTAATTCTTCATCACTCATTTTATCTATTTTATTAATTATCACATAAGTTGGAGTTTTAGAATTGCGTATATTTTCATTAACAAAAATATCTCCTGTTCCAATTTCTTTAGTACCATCAAGTAAAAATAGTATAAGATCACATTCATTTAAAGATTCTATGGCAAGATTAGTCATATATTCTCCAAGTAAATGCTTTGGTTTATGTATACCAGGTGTATCTATAAATATATATTGATTTTCCCCCTTATTAACTATTCCCCTTATTTGATCTCTTGTAGTTCCAGCCTTATCTGAAACTATAGCAACTTTTTCATCTATTAATTTATTAATTAAAGTTGATTTACCTGTATTAGGTCTACCAACTATAGAAATAAATCCTGATTTCATTTTATCCCCTCATTTTTTTAATATATAATTTTAAAAAATGCACCTAAGAGGTGCATTTATATATTTTTTAATGGTTACAAGAACATTTTTTTTCAGCTATTGCATCTACTCCTGGTAAAACTTTACCTTCTAAGTACTCAAGTGATGCTCCACCACCAGTTGAAATATGTGAAAATCTTTCAGCATATCCAAGTTGGATAGCAGCAGCAGCAGAATCTCCTCCACCTATTACTGTAATAGCATCATTTAAATTAGCTATAGCTTCACAAACTCCGATAGTTCCTTTAGCATAGTTAGACATTTCAAATACTCCCATAGGTCCGTTCCATACTACAGTTTTAGCTCCAGCTAATTCTTTAGCAAATAATTCTATTGATGCTGGTCCTATATCAAGTCCCATTTCATCTTCTTTAACTTCGTTTACACTAACTATGTGGTGTTCTACATCATTGTTAAATTCTTTAGCAACTACTGTATCTATAGGTAAAATTAATTTATTACCAGCTTTTTCTATTAATTGTTTAGCAAGTTCAACTTTATCTTCTTCTAATAATGATTTTCCTGTATTCTTTCCTAATGCTTTTAAGAATGTGAACATCATTCCTCCACCGATAATTACTTTATCAGCTTTGTCTAATAAGTTTTCAATTACACCTATTTTATCACTAACTTTAGCTCCACCTAATATAGCAACAAATGGTCTTTTTGGTTCATCTACTGCTCCACCTATAAATTCTATTTCTTTTTGCATTAAAAATCCAGCAGCAGAATCAGCTATGTTAGATGATATTCCAACATTTGATGCATGAGCTCTATGAGCAGTTCCAAATGCATCATTTACGAATACATCTCCAAGAGAAGCCCAGTATTTTCCAAGTTCAGCATTATTTTTAGATTCTTTTTTTACTACTTCATTGTTTTCAACATCTTCAAAACGAGTGTTTTCGAACATTAGGATTTCACCTTCTTTAAGTTCAGCAACAGAAGCTTCAAGTTTATCTCCTTTTGTAGCAGGAATAAATTTAACAGGTTTACCTAATAATTCTTCTAATCTTTTAGCAACAGGAGCTAAAGATTTTGCAGCTTTATCTTCCTCAGTTTTAATTCTTCCTAAATGAGAGAAAGCTATTACTTTTCCACCATTATCTAAAATGTAGTTTAATGTAGGTAAAGCAGCTTTAATTCTATTGTCATCTTTAATAATTCCTTCTTTAATAGGTACGTTGAAATCAACACGTACTAATACTTTTTTTCCTTTTACATCTAAGTCTTTTAAAGTTTTCTTTGCCATGTTCTTCTCCTTAAAAAATTGTATTTTACAAGTTAATTATAGCACTAAAGACTTTTTTTTTCAAGATTTTTGGATATTTACTTATTAATTTATATAGAATTATATGAATAATTTTAAAATATATACAATATATATTAAAGTATTTATTATTTATATACTATAAATATTGACAATTATACATATACTATTGTAAGATTGAGGAAATAATAAGAGAAAGAAGTGATGACATATGAAAAAAATGATGAAAAATAAAATAGAATGGAAAGAATTTTTATACTGCGTATTCTTATAAAATAAGAGGAATTATTTTTTGTATGAATGTCGCAGAATATAGGAATTAAATATTAAATGAGATTCATATGAAAGGTAAAATGAATGAATAAAATTATTAAAATAGATAACTTAAGTAAGAGTTATACTATAAAAAGTGGATTATTTTCTAAAAAAGAAAATATAAAAGTAGATGCATTAAAAAATATAAGTTTAGAAATTTATGAATGTCAAACAGTTGGATTAATTGGATTAAATGGGGCAGGTAAATCTACTTTAATAAAAATTATTTTAGGTATACTTGTTCAAAGTGAAGGAAATATAGAAGTTTTTAATAAAAATCCTTTTAAAAATAGAATATCTAACTTATACGATATAGGGGTTATTTTTGGTCAAAAAACA
Source organism: Streptobacillus notomytis (assembly GCF_001902585.1). Lineage (NCBI taxonomy): Bacteria > Fusobacteriati > Fusobacteriota > Fusobacteriia > Fusobacteriales > Leptotrichiaceae > Streptobacillus > Streptobacillus notomytis. The sequence continues at coordinate 19,931 of NZ_LKKV01000067.1, forward strand.
CAACTAAGATGGGATTTATCTCCAATGGATTCATATAAGCTAAATAGAGCTTTATATGACATACCTAAAGAACAATTTGATGTTTTGTTAAATAAATATTCTAAAATATTAGATTTAGATGATTTTATAAATAGACCCGTTAGAACTCTTAGTTTAGGTCAAAAAATGAGAGCAGATTTATTATCTGCATTATTACACTCACCGAAATTATTAATTTTAGATGAGGCAACAATAGGAGTTGATATATTAAGTAAAAATAAGATTATAGATTTAATTAAAGAGCTTAAAAAGAATACAACAATAATTTATACATCACATAATTTAAATGAAGTTTATGAAATTTCAGATAGAATTGTAGTTTTGAATAAAGGAACAATAATTCTCGATAAAAATAAAGATGAACTTTTAAATAATGTAGAATATTTAGGAATTAAGCTTTATCTAAAAAAACCACTTAAATATGATGATTTAAAATTTAATAAAGTAAAAATGATAAAAGTAAGTGAATATGAATATACTTTTAGATTTATAAAAAAAGATATTTTGAAAAATTTTTTAGACTATATTTATTCAAATAATTCAATAGATTATTTTGAAATTAATGAAAATAATTTAGAGAAAATATTAAAGGATGTTGATAATGGATAAATATATAGAATTAATCAAAATAGGAATTAAAAAAATATTATCTTATAGAGGATTAATAACATTGATTATTATAAAAAACTATATATACATATTTTTGCAATATAGTTTATGGAACTCTATAAAAGAAAATAGTATAGTAAATGTTAATTTAACTAACATTTTAATATATTTTATAATTATTAAAGGACTTGATAGTACAAACTTTGATTTATCTCAAACTATAAGTCATGATGTAAAAAATGGAGATATTGTAAATATATTAGCTAAACCTATAGAAATTGAAAAATATTATTTTTTCGATATTTTAGGTGGAACTATTGCAAAAGTAATTGCAATATTATTTCCTAATATACTAATATCATTAATTCTAACAAGAAATTTTGAAATACTTTTTATATTAAAAATATTCTTTATTATAATAGGCTCATATTTACTTAATTTCGTTATAGAATTAATTTTTGGAACTTTATCTTTTTTTACACAAAATATTTGGGGAATAGAATCTTTAAAATCGGTATTTATTTTAATATTATCAGGTTCATTTTTTCCAATAGAATATTATCCATTATGGTTAATAAAAATAATTGATTATACACCTTTTGTTTATATATACAGAAAAGTTGCAGAATTTATGATATATAAAAATGATTTTGTTAAAATATTGTTTTTTCAAATATTTTTTACATTATCTTTGTTTTATATTTATAAATTAATTTTGAAAGTATGTTTAAAGAAAATAAGTATAAATGGAGGGTGAAATGAAAAAATATTTAAAATTATTTTTTATGTATGGATATATTAATATAAAAGAATTAAAATCTTATGGAATAGACTTTTATTTAGGTTCAATGGCAATGTTTCTAAAAAATATAGCTAATTTATTTATAATATTTTTTATATACAATATTGTAAATGTCATAAATGGTTGGAATATTAATGAAATGATATACCTATATTCTATAATTACCATTAGTTTTTCAATATGGAGATGCTTTTTTATAAACACACTAAACATTTCATATTATATAATAAACGGAAAATTAGATTTATTATTAATAAAACCTGTAAATCCTTTGTTTTTAATTTTTATGGAAGGATTTGATGAAGATGCTTGGGGAGATTTAGCTGTGGGTATTATTTTATACATCTACATATCGTTTAAGTTAAATCTACCAATATTAAACGTAGTTTTAGTGTTTTTAATAGCCTTAGTAGGAGGATTAGTATTTGCTGCTATTTCAGTATTAGGTTCATTGTTTTTAGTAATATTTTTGGGTTCATCAAATTTTTCAGATTTACCATATATTATTTATGAATTTGCTAAATATCCAATAAATATTTTTAATCCTGTAATATCTTTTCTATTTAAATCTATTATTCCAATTGCTTGGATAGGATATATACCAGCTTATATAAATTTAAAAGATAATGGACATAATTTATTATTACTATTTTGTATATCTATTTCTATTAGCATAATATATTTTATTATAGTATTTTTAATTTGGAATAGAGTATTAAAAAAATATTCAAGTTCAGGAACTTAAAAAAAGTGGAAAAAATTACTAAAGTATAGTATAATGATACATATAAAATTGAAAGGTGGATTTCACATTATGAGAAAAATTTCTGAAAATGTTTACGCATCTATGGAAAGACTTTCTAATAAAGAGGGAATAATAGGCGCTTTGGCGATAGACCAAAGAGGTTCTATTAAAAAAATGATAGGAGCTTATTCAGAAGCAACAACTGAAAAAATCGAAGATTTTAAAAGTTTAGTATCATCTGAATTGACTAAATATGCTTCATCTATTTTACTAGATCCAGAATTTGGATTTCCTGCATCAAAAGTAAGAGCAGAAGAATCAGGATTATTATTAGCTTATGAAAAAACTGGTTATGATGCAACTAAGAAAGGTAGATTACCAGACATATTAGAGGATTGGTCAGTAAAAAGATTAAAAGAGAAAGGTGCTGATGCAATTAAATTCTTGCTTTATTATGATATTGATGATGATAAAGCTATAAATGAAGCTAAACATATTTTCATTGAAAGATTAGGTTCTGAATGTTTAGGAGAAGATATACCATTATACTTAGAATTAGTTTCTTATGATGAAGCAGGAAAAACTGGTAAAGAATTTGCAAAAGTTAGACCTCGTAAAGTAATAGAAATGATGAAAGAATTTTCTAAAGGAAGATACAATGTAACAGTATTAAAAATGGAAATACCTGTAGATATGAACTATGTTGAAGGATATGGAGAAGAATGGGTATACACTAAAGAAGAAGCTATGGCATTTTATAAAGAACAATCAGAAGCAACTGATTTACCATTTATATTCTTATCAGGTGGAGTAAGCATGGACTTATTCAAAAAATCATTAGAATTAGCTAAAGAAGCAGGATCATCATTTAATGGAGTATTATGTGGAAGAGCTACTTGGGCAGATGCTATTAAACCTTACAGTTTAGATGGAAGAGAAGCTGGTATTGAATGGCTACAAACTCAAGGTAAAGAAAAAATTACATCACTTGATGAAGTATTAAATAGAACAGCTAGTGATTGGAGATTAAAATTAAGTAAATAAATAACTAATTAAAAAGGTAGGAGAATTTCACAAAAATTGAAATCCTCCTATTTTTTAATTATCCAATAACCTTTTTTTGAACTTCCAATATATATTAACTTATTATCTTCTCTTAATTTAGAGATATCTCTTTCTATTGTTGATTTTGATACACCTAATATATCTTTAAGAATACTTGCTGTAATATGATTATTCTCTTTAATTAATTTTAAGATTTTATTTCTTCTTTCTAATACACCTAATCTTATATTTTGACCCTCACTTTGACCTTCATTTAGGACATTGCTTTGACCTTCATTTAGGGCATCACTTTGACCTTCATAGTTACGATTAAACAATGTAACTATTATTCCGTTGTTTGAAATATAATATTCTGGTTTCTTTTTAAAATCAGCATAATCTTCAAAAATTCTTCTAACTCCTGAAGCATAGTTTTCAATAATATTTATATTTTTTTCATCTATATCTTTTTTGTTAATGTAATAATAGTATACAGACTTTGAAATTTTAGCAATCATTAATAACAATTGAAAAGGATATTTAGCTCTAAGCTCTGCTATTACTTTTACTTTTTCTTCTCTTTTAGCTCCCTTTCTTGAACTAGAGCCTTCAATTTTTTTAAATATTCATTCTCTGCTTTCAGATATATATTTTCTTTTTCTAATTGTTTAATTTTTTCATTTTCAGATAACTCTTTAAAACTCTTTTTAGGTTTAGTTATAGATTTAGGTTTCCTTCCTTTTTTCTTCTCTATAATATTAGACCTTTTAAAAGTCAATTATTCAAAATAAAACTAATAGAAATTTATTACATATAATTTTATATGCAAAAAAAGCACCTCCATTTCTTGTGTCCAAGATTTGGGGTGCAGAATAAATTTTTCTATCATTCTATTTTTCATTTTTATTATACAGATATAAAAGAGTTATTAAACCAAATAATCCAATAAGCATAACGCCTAAATTTTCTAAACTAACCCTTTTTTGACCTTCTATTATTAATTTTAAAAAAAGAAAAAACGTCATTAAATAAAGTAATATTTTTAAATATTTATTCATATATTCTCCTATTCTTTACTTCCACCTGCACTCATACCTTCAGTAAGTTTTTGTTGAACTATAATATACAGTATTAATGTTGGCAACATTACTATAACCATACCTGCATAAAGTCTACCGTAATTTGCAGCACCTCTACTTGCAGCCATTAATGTCATTAGACCCACAGGTAATGTTTTTTGCTGACCTGGTAATAATGTTAATGCGATAATATATTCATTCCAGAATGCTAGGAAATTAAATAATATTACTGTAATAATACTTGGTCTTGCCATAGGAGCCATTATTTTAACCATAGTTATAAAATAACCTGCACCATCAATATATGCAGCTTCTTCATAAGTTTTAGAAATTGATTGAAAGAAGTTAGTTAATAAATATATTGTAAATGGTAGTGTAGTAGACATATATATTATTGCAAGCACAGTCATATTATCTAATAGAAATGAACTTTTAATAATTTCTTTTTTTCTTAAAAATTTATCTCCATCAAGTAACATTAAAAATATAGGTATAACTATATAGTTGACATTAATAAATAGACCTGCTTTCATGAAAAGATTCCAGAAATTTCTTCCTTTAAATTCAAATCTTGCAAGAACATATGAAGCTGGAAGTGCAACTATTATTAATAATATTAATGCAAGAGCAGTTACATAAACAGAATTTAGTAAATAATCGCCCATTTTTGCATTTATAAAGGCATCAATAAAGTTTTGATAATAGAAACTCATAGGTAATTTCCATGGAGAATCTACAAATTCAGAATTTTGTTTTAGAGAGGCTAAAAATACCCATGAAACAGGAATTATTATTGATATAGCAAAGGTAATTAATGCTAGATATATAAATAATTTGTAAAGAGTTTCAGCACTCATATTCCTTTTTTTCATATATTGCCTCCTTAATATTGTAATATTTCTCTATTAGTAACTACATTTATTATACCTGATAGTGCAAATGAGAATAAGAATACAATTACTCCTATAGCCATACCATATCCATAGCTTTGATTTGTATATGCTTGAGAATACATATAGCTTAGGAATACTTCTGTTGCTCCATCAGGACCACCACCAGTTAATGGTATAACTAGTAGAAAGCTTAAATTTATAGTACTAATTATGAAAAATGCTAAAGTAGCTCGTATATTCAACCAAATCAAAGGTAAAGTAATTTTAAAAAATTTAGTTATTTTTCCAGCACCATCAATATCAGCTGCTTCATATAGGCTATTTGGTATAGCAGACATAGCTGCCATGTACATTACCATGTAATATCCTATAGCTTGCCATATAAGGGCAAAAGCAATAGAATAAATAACTATACTTTGATCTCCAAGCCAACCAAATTGAGGAGGTTTAATTCTAAACATTATTAATATGCTATCTATTAAACCATGACCTGGGTCATATATAGCTGAAAAAATTCCTGAAACTACTACTATAGATAATATATTTGGTATGTAGAAAATTATTCTAAATAAATTAGCTCCTTTAATCTTTTCTGTTACAAGTATTGCTGCAAAAATTACAGCTACAGTAAGTGTAACAATAGTAACTATAACGATTAAAAGTATAGTATTTTGGAAAGTTTTAATAAACTTTGGATCATTAAATAATATTTTAAAATTGTTTAATCCAACAAATTTTGGATTTTTAGATAGTGCACTAGTTTTAAATAAAGACATTCTAAATACTTGTAATGTAGGAATAATTCTAAATAGTATATATAAGATCATAGCAGGAGCTAATGAAAAGAATATAAATAATCTTTTTGAATGATTTCTCATTAATTTCTCCTTTTTAATAAAACATTACAGAGAGTTATTCTCCCTGTAATGTTTACTAAATTTATTTAATTACATGTTCTCTTAAAGTGTCAGCCATTTTAACTATATCAGCTTGCCATTCTTCAACAGATTTAGTACCATTTACTACTGAGTTTATAGTTCCATAAACTGTTCCACTAACATCTACACCTTCTACTGGAGTAGTAGCTGCAAATCCACCTGCTAGAGGGTTTGCACCATTTTTAAATGTTTCATAGAATACTTGATTTTCTTTACTTAACATATCAAATGGATAATTTTTAATAGGTTGAACTGCACCTTTTTCAGCAAATATTTTAGCTGCTACATCAGAGTATAGGAAAGCTATAAATTCTTTAGCTGCTTCAACATTTTTAGCTTCTGCTGGAACCCAAATATGTTCAAAGAAGTTAACTGCATATGATTTTCCACCTTTTTCGAATGCTGGATAAGCAGTCATTCCCCATTTGAAATCTTTAGGAGTAGTAGCTGCCATTTCTCCAACTATCCAAGTACCATTAGGCATAAATAATGCTTTATTATCAATAACTAATTGTTGATTTTTAGTAAATCCTTCATTGTTTGCATTTGCAACTGTAGTTGGATGTACATTTTTAACTACTTCACCTAAAACTTTAAATACTTCATTCATTTTTTCAGAATCCCATATACCTTTTTCATAGCTCATAGCCTTATTTAAAAATTCAGGTCCACCTTTAGCTGCTAAAATTGGAGGTAAGAAAGAATCTAAATATCCTGTTGTAGGATAAGTTAATAATGAAATTCCTTCTGATTTTGCAATTTTTGCAAGTTCTAACATTTCCTCCCATGTTGTAGGAACTTCCCAACCTTTTTCTTCAAATAATCCTTTATTAAAGAATAATCCTGTAGGTGAATTAAACATAGGCATTAAATATGTTTTACCATTTAAGTAAGGGTCAGTTTGATTATTTCCTACTGCACCATCAGTTAATTTAGATCTAACAGTAACTTTTTCTCCAGGTATATTCATATCTAAAATAGAAGTTAGTTCTGCTAATGCTTGTTCTTTAACAAAATTTTCAGGAATACCTGCTTTTCTACTTAAAGCTAACATAATTACATCTGGATAATCTTCTGCTTGGAATAATCCAGGTAATGTAGATTCAATGTCTTTTGATTGATTTAATTCAATCTCAACATTAGGATTTACCTTCTTATATGCCTCTATAATTTCTGACCACATTTTATCACCATATGCAGTTTCAAGAGCAGCAAATTTTAAAGTAACCTTTTCACCTTCTGTAGCTTTTTCATTAGATTTAGCTCCACACGAAGCTATTGTAAAAAAAGATAAAATAGCAATAAATGCTAATTTGAATAATCTTTTCATTTCATACCTCCTAAATATTTATTTCTTAATCCATTTAAGTTCATACCTTTCTAACTCTATATTTCCTAGAGCAGTTATATTAGTTTTAATATTTTTATCACTGTTATTAATTACGGCGATATATTCATTAAATTCATATGCTTCAACATATATGTTATCACTAATATATTTCTTATTAACATCATCAGTTATATATCTAATAATATTGTATATAAAACGAGTATTTTCAATACTATAAGGAAGTCCTTGTAAATACACTCCTTTACCTTTTCCATATTTATTTATACTTGCCTCAACACCAAATTCTTTGTTTAACTGAAGTATTTCTAAATTATGACTAGTAGAATATATGTATTTATTTCTATTACCTATAGATAGTTTACCTTGAATTTGCTCAAATACAATAGATCTATTTTTTGTTTCTTCCATGTATCTTGAAAATTGTAAGGTATTTCCAATTTCTTTATCAACACCTAATACATCTTGTAATTGGAAGTATGTTCCATTTCCAAATGCAGCACTTGGATCACCTATTCCTATGAATCCATTTCCTTTTGAAACAAATTCTCTTATTGCAGTAAGAACTTTTTCATCTAACCAATTTTCGCCACCTGAAAATGAAGTATTTGCCTCACCAACATTAATTATTATTTTAAACTCAGATAATTTATCAAGATTTTTTATGTCATCAAAATTAATAAATTCTATGTTATATGGCAGTCCTGATAATGCTTCAAGCACACCTATATAAGAAATATTTTCCTTATTACCTGTAGCATGTCCAGTTCTATTTGATTGCCATGATTTTATTTTCCCCCAAGAATTTAATATTCCAATTTTAAAATTAGGTTTAATACATTCCTCATTTGCTGTTTTTTCATGTATTTCTCTAAATTCTCTAGTTGATTTTGTAACACTATCTATAAATAAAGGGAATTTAGCAGCTAGAGATAAATATCCACCAAATCCTATTCTATCAACTTTTTTAGTAAGTATAGCCCTTCTTGATCTCATCCAGTTATACTCCCATTCTAAATGAGGAGAGTTTCCTGAGTGGAATGTATCTGGAAATAGATAAGGCAAGAATCTAATTTCTTTTATTCTAATATTTTCCATATCAGAAACCATTCTAATATCTACACCACATTCAGCAGAACCAGCAACACCATCAAGACCAATATTTTTAAAATATTTTCCATAAGGTTCAGTACCTATCCAGTTATCTCCTACAAACATTATGGCTTCTTTACCATATTCATGAACTATGTCTACACATACTTTTGCAAGAGTTGAAACAAATTTTTGTATAAAGTCTATATAATCTAAGAATACTTTACTAGGATTTCTGAATTGGTTGTTATAATAACCTTGATCAATAATATCCTCAAGAGATATATCATATCCTTTATCTTCTTTGAATTTTTCAAACATTTTAGGAGAAACAGATGCTGAATAACCAAACCAATCTCCAAATTTTTGCATTGCATGTTGATTATACATAATAGTAAAGTGATAAAAGAAAGTTGTAAATCTAACTACATTAACATTAGTATTTTTTTTACACCATTTCTTTAAATGAGCATATATATGTTCTCTTGTTTTATCAAATACTGCATCATATGGTATGGATTTATTACCAATCCAATTATTAGTCATATGATTATACATATGGGTAGTATCCCAAGTTTGTTTTGCAAAAAAGTTAACTGTATATTCATGAAATTTTTTAGTGTTTTGTATAATTACAGTATTACCATTAAATTTCCAATCTTTTTTAGGAACTAAGTTACCAGTAGTTCTGTCAAAAACCTGCCAATAATCAGTAGTTTTTTCATCAATTTCTAATTGTTCTTTGTAATATCCAGCCATAGGATCTATTTCTAAAGTATTATCAAAGGCTGTGTATCTTTCAGATATTAATGCTTGATGTTGTATTTCTTCTGGATTTTTTCTAGGCCATTTTTGATCTTCTCTTGCAGGGAAATATGTAGAATAAACTTTAACATCAAGATTTTCAAAAAATTCATTTAATTTTGTTCCATCGCTATTTCTAATAGCATCAGCTCCCCATAGTTTTATTAATTCTAAAACTAAGTCTTCGCAACCTTTTTCTATAGGTAATGTAACTCTACTCATTTTTTCTCCTAAAATTCATATATTTGGAATTTTTTAACCACCCTATTTACTTCACCACTGGGAAATGGGTTATCCGTAGTTAAATTGAAATGTTGTGATTTAAAGAAAGCATACATTTGACCATAAATTAGGTAAGTAAATATTGCTTTTTCTAAATTAATTTCAACATTAGGTGTTATTATTACTTTAGTTGCTTCTTTAACCTTATCACAATCTTTTAATGAATATGTAACTATATTATTTGCAACATTTTCTGATTTCATTTCAGATAATATATCTAAGGCATATTTTACTGAATGCTTTTCACTAGACAATAGTAAAAATACTATAGTATTTTTATTAATCACAGATTTAGGACCATGTCTAAATCCTAAAGTAGTATCACTTTTAGCAACAACTTTACCAGCTGTAAGTTCCATTACTTTAAGAGTTAATTCCTCTGCAAGACCTTTAAATGCTCCATCACCAAGTATAATTATTCTATCTTGATTTTCATTTGCAATAGCTTTTATACTTTCAAGCTTTAGATCTATTTCTTTTTCAACTAAAGATATTACCTCTCTCATATTTTTAGTATTTGTTTTGTTATAGAAGATAAGCATAGCGGTCATTAACATGCTTGAAAAGCTTGAAGTCATAGCAAAACCTTTATCATTACTTCCTTCTGGCATTAGAAGTATTAAAGTATTATCTTTGTATTCTGGAGTAGTAGACATTAAAGCTAACTCTCCTTCAGGGTTACATGTGATAAATAAATGATATACTTCTTTTACTAAACTATTTACTAGTTTTATTGTTGCTACAGATTCTGGAGAATTTCCAGATCTTGCAAAAGATACTAATAATATTTTTTTATCTTTTTTTAAGTAATGAAGTGGATTATTAACTATATCTGTAGTAGCTATAGATAAAAAATCACCTTCTTGCATAGAATTTAACATAGGAGCTAAAATATTTCCTACATATTCTGAAGTTCCTGCTCCTGTGAAAATTACTTGAACGTCTTTACCAATCTTATTTAAAAATGTAGTAATCTTTTCTTGATTTTCTTCAAAATAGTCTACAGTCTTAGTCCATATTTCAATTTGAGTATGGATTTCTTTTGCTGTGTTGTATGAATTTGTCTCTTTTAAAACATGTTCACAAATTCCTAAATAATTCATTTAATTCACCTCTTCATATTAACTGGTTCTAACCAATTTTGATATAGTATATTATACTTTGAAAATTATAAAAGTCAATATTAAAAAGTGATCTTAGGGAAGTCCTAAAATCACTTTGTAATCTATATTCCATCCTCAAAATCATCTGATGATGTTTCTCTTATTTTAAGTTCAAAACCTTTTATTTCTTCTTTACCAATCTCTAATGCAAAATGATACAGTTTTTCAGTTGTAGAATAATCTCTTTCAGATAAAACCTCAAGTAACATAGGTAAGTTCATACCACCTATTACTTTAACATTTTCATGTTTTAAGGTAAGAATTGAGGCAACCTTAAATGGAGTTCCCCCAGCAATATCTGTTAGTATTAAAACACCTTCACAAGATGAAAGTATTTCTTTTTCTATTTTTTCTTCTAACATTTCTGGAGTTATATCCTGAGTAAAATCTATGGATATTAGATTTTCGGCAACACCATATATTAATTCTACTGATGAAAGTATGCCAGAAGAAATTTTTCCATGTCCAGTTATTAATATTTTAATCATCTATATTATCCCTATTAAAGTTCCAAGTATACCTAATATTAAAGTTAAAATAACTAAATTAAGTGGAGAAACTTTCTTTCTTAATAAGTATAACATTAAGAAAGTATAACCAACTGGTAATAATCTAGGCATAACTTTATCAAAACTTTCTTGTAAATTAACACTAGCTTGTCCAGCAGGTATAACAATTTTAGTTGTTAGATTGATAAATTGAGCTATCATAGAACCTACTACAGTTAATCCTAAGATAGTAATTGATTTAGTAAACTTTTGAGTGTTAGCCTTTAACGTAGATATTGATTTAACACCAGTTTTGTATCCATAATGCATTAATCCAAATTTTAAAATAAATTGCATTGCGTTAAATAAGATGAAGAATATTATTGGTCCAACTATAGAACCTTGTAGAGCAAATGATGCTCCAAGTCCAGCTGAAATAGATAAAAATGTTAACCAGAATAATGAATCTCCTATTCCTCCTAAAGGTCCCATTGTAGAAACTTTAATTGCTCTAATAGTATCTATATCTTCTTTGTTTTCTTCCATTGCAACTACTAATCCTAAAATGAAAGTGATTAATAATGGGTGAGTGTTAAGAAATTCCATATGCATTTTCATTGATTTAGATAAATCTTTTTTATTAGTATGAATTTCTTTTAATGCAGGATTTAATGAATATAGCCAACCTGCAGCTTGCATTCTTTCCATGTTAAATGCTCCTTGACAAAAGAAAGAACGAAGGGCAACCTTGTTTAATATACTAGGCGTAATAACTTTATTAACTTTTTGATCCACGTATTTATTAGATTCCATTTTCTTCCTCCTCATTTCTTATAACTTCTACTGTTTTAGAAGAATTTGAATAATAATCATATAAGGCAATTGATATTGCAATTAGTGTAACAGCTACTAAATCTAAATTTAAATAAGCTGTAGCAACAAATCCAGCAATTAAGAAAGCAAAGTATTCTTTTTTTAACATAATGTTTAATAATAGTGCAAATCCTATTGCAGGCATCATTTTACCAGCTGTACCAAATCCATCTATTATATTTTGAGGTAATTTATCTAGTAAAATTTTTATTGTATCTCCACCGAAATATACAAATAAGAAAGTAACACCACCAAATAGTATAAATCTAATTAATAATTGAATGTATACTAATCTATTAACACCAGCAGGATTAGCTTCTTCTGCAGCTTTATCTCCAAGTTTCATCATTCCTGAATATAAAGAGAACATTAATGTAACTATAATTTGTCCAATAACTGCAAGTGGGAATACTATTCCTATCGCCTCTTGAGGTTGTAATCCTGATAATAGTGCTAATGAAACTCCGAAAATCCCACCAACTACTATGTTAGGTGGTTGAGCACCTGCAAGTGGAACTAGTCCCATCCAAACAAGTTCTAAGCTTCCTCCTACCATTAATCCTGTTTTAACATCGCCTAAAATTAATCCTATGACTAATCCTGCAAATATTGGTCTGTGGAAAGTTTGAAGTCCATCAAATTGTTCAATTCCAGCAAATCCAGCCCAAATAGCGATTAAAATTGCTTTTAATAACATAAAGATTCCTCTCCTTTACTATAATAAATTAATTAATTCTTGACCTTTATCTGTTGGTACTCCCTTAATTGTAAGTTTTATACCGTAATTTGATATTTTTTTGATAACTTCTATATCATTATTATCTACAAACACTGTAGGTGATACTTGAGTTTTACCTTCTGAAAAATGCATATTTCCAACTATCCATTCATCAAGTTTTAAACCTAGTTCAGTAAGTCTTAACACATCTTGAGGTGTTTTACAAACTAGTAAGATTTTTTGGCTTGGTGAAGCCTTGTGTATTATTGCAGCAGTTTTTTCTATTGAGAAATACCTAGTTTGTATTCCTTCTGGAACTACCATATCCATTAAAGATTGTTGCACGGTATTTGTTGAAACTTCATCATTTGCAACTAAAATTAAATTTGCTTGTAAGCTATTAGCCCAAGTCATACCAACTTGTCCATGAATAAGTCTGTTATCTATTCTAGCAGCTAAAATATTTGGCATATTATTCCTCCTTAAAAAATTATTATATGCATAAGGTGCAGACCACTTCTACTACTTAAACAAAGTATAATTCGTTTTTTTGATTTGTCAATATTTGAACTTGATTTTTTTTAAAGCCTTTCGTAACTTATATCATATAGGTATAGTAAATACAATCTGTATATTTTTTAACACTTTTTATGAAATATAAAAAAGGGAGTGTAAAAACACTCCTAATTTTTTGTATCAATTAAATAATTTCTTTTAAGTGATAAGTCTTCAATGTCAATGTATCTTATGTCATCTTTTTTTATTATTGAAGTTTTATTTTTATACACTAAAGTTATATACTTATAATTAATATTTGATATAAACCCAAAAGTTTTATCATCATCAAAAATATTTGTTATAGAGTATATAATATTTTTATTCATAATTTCATGTAAAGTTAAATCTAAAATATTATCATTACCCTCTATTTTAAAATTAGTTTTTTTGAAAATATAGCTATTTAAAATATTTTCTTTACTATTTTATTTAATTAAAACCTCTAGTTCTTTTAAATATTTAGTATTTTTTTGTGTTTTGTTAATATCTTCTTTTAAAAATAGTACTTTACCATCTTCAAATCTCATAGTATGTATTGTTTGAAATAAAATATTTTTTTCATCTTCTGCAATAATATATCCTACACAAAATTTACTATAGTCATCATTATTATACACCTCAATTAAAGTGTCTTTAAATTCATCAATAAATCTCATATTATTTATTCTTTTTTAATAATTTTTATTTATTTCTTTTTTTATTAGTTGAAACATAACTACCATTTTTTTCTCCACCTTGGTCTTTTTGACGTCTTGCTTCAGCATTTTCATGTTTTTATTCAGTAGAGGGGCTAGCATTATTTTTATGTTCATTATAAAGATATGCCCCTGTAGCTACAGCAGTAGTTATGACAATAGCAGTGATGATTACAGGTGCAGTTACTGCAGTATCAACACCTTTAATTATAGCTGGAGCAAGAGAAACGACATTTTTATCTTAAATTTTTTCTTTGTTTTCATTTTTTATACTAGTATCACCTTCCGTATATTCTTCAACTTTAAAGTTTGCTATGTTTGCTATGATATTAATAGATGTCCCTAATAATAGTAATAATGCGATTGATTTCTTGAATTTTAATATATTAATTCCTTTATATTTTGATATTAATAGTTTACTTTGCGTTTAAAAATATATCAATCGTAAAAAAATATTTTTGTAATTGCAAATGTTTTTAAATGTAGGTATACAGTAAATATTGTAAAGTTATATCCATAATTTTTTGAAATAATAAAATATATTTATATTCCAAATTAAGAAATTGTCATAAACTTATTTTTTTAAATATTTTATATCGATTGAATTATTTTTATGAATATATCTGTCTATAAATATATTGTTAAATTTTTTAAAAAAAATGTTTTTTGAATAATTGAATTAAATCTGTAAATATAAAAATAATATCAATAAAAGCTAAAAATATCAATTGATTTTCTCATTTGAAAAGATGTATAATTAGGTATTAAAAGATTTTATTTAGGAGGAATGAATGGAGAAAAAGAGTTTTTGGAAATCGTATAGATTTTCTATTATTTTAATCTTATCTATAATAATTGGTTCTTTAATTGGAGCTATGTTTGGAGAGAAAGCTATAGTTTTAAAACCTTTTGGAGATTTATTTATCAATTTAATGTTTACTATAGTAGTACCATTAGTATTTGCGACTATAGCATCTTCAATATCTAGTATGAGTAATATGAGAAGACTTGGAAAAATTATTAGCTCTATATTGGTTGTCTTTGTAATTACAGGATTAATAGCTTCTGTTATAATACTTTTGGTTGTTAAGATGTTTCCACCAGCAGAGGGTATAAGTATAGTTGTTAATGAAGTTGCAAAACTTAAATCTATCTCTACAGGAGATCAAATAGTAAAAACATTTACAGTTACAGACTTTACAGAATTAATTTCAAGAAAAAATATGCTACCATTAATAATATTTACAATATTTTTTGGATTTTGTGTTAATGCAATAGGAAAGCCTGGGAAAATAATATCAGAATTTCTAGATGCTTTATCTAAGACATTACTTAAAATGATAGGGTATATAATGTATTATGCTCCTATAGGACTTGGGGCATATTTTGCAGCATTAGTTGGAGAATATGGACAAGAATTGATAGGTTCATATACTAAAGCAATGTTAATTTACTACCCATTATGTATACTATATATTTTAATGTTTTTCCCTATATATGCATATATAGCTGGTGGGAAAGAAGTAGTTAAATCTTTAAAATATGTTCTATCTCCAGCAGTTACAGCACTTGCTACTCAAAGTTCTATTGCAACATTACCTGTAAATATAGAGGCATGTGAAAAAATTGGTGTACCTAAAGATGTATCTGATATTGTTTTACCAATAGGAGCAACAGCACATATGGACGGATCAGTACTAGGGTCTATATTAAAAATATCTTTCCTATTTGGTGTATTTAATATACCATTTACAGGCATAAGTACATATCTTACAGCAATACTATTATCTATAGCAGGTGGAGTTGTAATGTCAGGAATTCCTGGTGGTGGTTTAATAGGTGAGATGTTAATAGTATCAATTTATGGATTTCCACCTGAAGCCTTCCCTATAATAGCAACTATAGGATATTTAATAGATCCTCCTGCAACTATGATAAATGCAGCTGGAGATACAGTTGCTTCAATGCTTGTGGCAAGAATGGTAGAAGGTAAAAATTGGTTATTAAAAAAAGGAGAAAAAAATGTATAAGGCAGTAGTAACTGATCTTGATGGCACGTTATTAAATAGTAATCATAAAGTAAGTGAATACAGTAAAAAAGTTATAAAAAAGTTTGTTGAGAAGGGATATAAGTTCTATATTGCAACAGGAAGATTATATGAATCAACTAAAGAAATAGCAGATTCTATAGGAGTTAAAATACCTTTAATTACTGTAAATGGAACAAGAATATTAGATGAAGATGGAAATGAGATATATAATAATACATTAAGTCTTGAAACAGTAAGAAAAATAGCTTCTTTAGATTATAAGGCATGTGGAGAAGAATTATTAATCAATGGATATTTTAGAAATATATGGCTTGTAACTGATAAAAAAGCAGAAGAATATTATAGAAAAGAAAGACCAGATAAACCATATTTTCCTAATACTGTATCTGAAGAGGAATTTATATCTAAAACATTTAATAAAATGCATTTTATTGGTAAACATGAAAGTTTATTAAAATTAAGGGAAAAGATATTAGAAGAAATAGATGATGATTTAAATGTAGTTTTTGTTGGAAATACTTGTCTTGAGATCTTTAATAAGGAAACAAATAAGGCAGAGGCAGCTAAGTTTGTATTAGAAAAAGACGGTATAAAATTATCTGAAACTATTGCTTTTGGAGATTCTTTAAATGATTATGAGATGTTAAAAGAGGTAGGTAAAGGATTTTTAATGGGAAATGCCATTTATTTACTAAAAGAAATGGCTCCTGAACTTGAGGTTATAGATACAAATGATAATGATGGAGAAGCTAAGAAAATAGAAGAAATATTTGGAATATAGAGGTGATTTGTTTGAAAAAAATAGCTTTGGTGGTAGATGATAATCCATATATTAGAGGAAATATTAGAGAAATACTTGAATCTTCATTTTTTGAAGTATTTGAGGCAAAAGATGGTATAGAGAGCATAGATATGTTTTTAGAAATAAATCCAACTATAGTAATTATGGATATAAATATGCCAAGATTAAATGGTCTTGAAGCAACTGCAAAAATTATGGAAATGAATCTTAATGCAAATATTGCTATTTGTTCTTCTATGCTATTCATTCCTTATTATCAAAAATTAGCTAAAAAGGCTGGAGCCAAGGCACTTATATCAAAACCATTTACAAAATTAGAGCTGATTTCAGGTCTTAATGAATTGTTAGAGGAAATGAGGTAGGAAATGAAAATAATAATTGAACTTTTGTACATATTATTTTTCTCATTCATTGGTCAAAGTTTAAGTAAAATAATAAATTTACCTATACCAGGATCGGTAATTGGATTAATTATTTTTTTCTTGACTTTACAATTTAAGTTAGTTAAACTTGAAAATGTTGAAACAACATCAAAATTTTTAATCGATAATTTAGCAATATTATTTATTCCAGCTGGTGTTGGTATAATGATTAGCTTTAAGCATGTACAAGAAATATGGGTAAGTATATTATTAATATGTTTATTTACAACATTACTTTCATTAGTAATAGTTGGTAAATTTACACAATACTTAATATCAAAGGGGGATAAGAAATAATGTTTTTTGAAGTAACAAATGATCCGTTATTTGGGATGTTTTTAACTATAGCCTCTTTTATTTTCTTTAAGATGCTTTCAGTTAGATTTAAATCATCTATTTTAAATCCAACTATTTTTTCGATAATTTTTATTATTCTTTTTTTGAATTTATTAAATATACCATATGAAAATTACTATAAAGGAAGTGAAATCTTTAATAGAATGATAGTACCTGCAACGGTTGCATTAGCAGTTCCACTTTATAAGAACATTTATATATTAAAGAGATACTATAAAGAAATATTATTAGGTATAGGAATAAGCACCTTATTTTTATTAATTATTCTTGGACTAATAATGATAGTCTTAAATATGGAAGAAAAAATAGTTGCATCAATACTTCCAAAATCAATTACAACAGCTATTGCGATAGGAGTTAGTGAAAAGATAAAGGGACTTCCTTCAGTTACAGTAATTTCTGTAATAATATGTGGGAATATAGGGGCGATATTTGGGGAATTAATTTTTAAATGGTTTAAAATAGATCACCCTATTGCTCAGGGAATATCGCTTGGGACAACATCGCATGCTATAGGTACAAGTAAAGCAGTTGAATTAGGAGAGGTTCAAGGATCTATGTCAGGACTTGCAATAATAATCACAGGAATGTTTACTGTAATACTTGCTCCGTTAGTGTATACTATATTAATTTTATTAAAATAGATAGCTTTAGCCATCTATTTTTTATATTTGTGAAATTTTTTTATTTAATATATAATATTTGAGGGTAAAATTGTGGTAATGTATTAAAAAGGAGGACTATGATTTTTATCATAAAAAGGTATTATGAAACAGAAAAAGGTATTATTTTTACTATTACTATCTTTTCTTTCTTATTCAGATGAAGAAAAAAGTAATATAAGTGGAGAAGTAACTTTTGGTGTTGATGCAACATTTGGAGTTGATGGATTAGAAAATGTAAGTAGAGCAATCCCTCCAATAATAGATTTATTTAAAAGCAAAAAATACAATGATTATGAAAAAAAGGGTAATACAGGAAATACCGGCAATGGAAATAATGGTAACAATAGTGGTATTGGGAATAAACAACCTAATTTTGGTGATCAAGGTTTGTATATTCCAAAATACAACACCACGGTTAGAGATTTAGAATTAGCTACAAGATATTTATCCAGTAATGTAAATTTAAAAAAAAGATTAAATGTTAAACTACAAGAACGTTATTTAGGTTTGGGATTAAAAGTAGATATATTAGG